>DASVZE010000033.1:0-4484 GCA_036391775.1 Chloroflexota bacterium
CGCCTGGGACGTACCCATCTGGTTAGTCCGCCCATGGCCGCCGCGGCAGCCATCGCCGGCCACTTTGTCGACATCCGAGAGTGGAGCTAGAGCAGCGATGAGACCGTTTACGTGCCATACCGGCCTGGTCCTGCCCCTGGACCGATCCAACGTCGACACCGATCAGATCATCCCCAAGCAATTCCTGAAGCGCATCGAGAGAACCGGCTTCGGCCAGTTCCTCTTCTTCGACTGGCGCTACGACTCAAACGGTGAGCCGAAGCCCGATTTCGATCTGAATGAGGAGCGATACCAGGGCGCCAGCATCCTGGTCGCGGGCCGGAACTTCGGCTGTGGCTCGTCACGAGAGCACGCGGTCTGGGCGCTGGACGACTTCGGCTTCCGCGCGGTGATCGCGCAGTCCTTTGCCGACATCTTCCACAGCAATGCCCTGGGCAACGGTCTCTTGCCAGTTCGTCTGTCCGAGGATCAGGTGAACGATCTCCTGCGGCGAGCCCAGCAAACCAACGGATACACCCTCACAGTGGATCTGGAGCGATGCAGTGTCACTGATAGCCAGGGATTTGAGGCATCGTTTGAGATGGATCCCTTTGACCGCCGCCGCCTGCTGGAAGGGCTGGACGATATCGGTCTCACGCTGCGCCACGAAGATGCCATCGCGGAGTTTGAGCGGAAACAGGCATTACTCAGTGTCTAGTGCAGGGTAAAGCACCAAGTCGTTCGAGGAAGAACGTGTAGTGACATAGCCCTTGCATCAAAGCGAGGTGCCATCCGTCTCATCTGGTCTCCACTTTCTGGTTCCGTGCCTTGTGGTACGCGATTCCTGCCCGGATTAGCATCACGACGATGTAAATCACCACGATGGGTATCCACAAGATACTCAGAAACACGATGAGTAGCTCGATGTCGGCGTTGCCGTTCCCCCAGTCGCCTATGTTGTATTTGATCAGGAATCCTACAAATGCATACAGAAGAAGGGGCGCAACAGTGACAGGAACACCCAGGGCGGCCAGGATGAGTGCCTGACGCGCCTCCTGTCTGTACTCGCTATACGTGTGTCGAATCATTGCGTACCCGCCCATCCCTTCATTGCGTTGGAAGGCAGCAGGAAGTAAGCAGCCAGCAGCAGGACAACGGCGATTAGGGTCGTCGGTCCCGCAAATCGTACCAGGGCAACCACCCCGGACAAGAGCGTCCCGGGTGTAATTGCAGCCGGACCGTTGGCGAGAGCGGACATACCTCCGAGAAGAGTCAGGGCCAGCATAAGCATGGCGAAGAGAGCCATGTACGCTCCGGCCAGGGCACAGGCAAGTGCAGCTGCGTAGCGGAACACTCGTGCAACGTTCATCTCTCCCTCCTTACGTGCACCGTATACCTGTCGGTTGATCTCCGCATCCGGGGAAGTACGTAGCCCCTCATCGGGTTTGGTCGTTTGGAGCTGCCCTGTTTCGTTGGACACTCGTGACCTGGGAGAGTCATGATTGCCGGCAAGAAGCTGGCATACGTCCGAGTTGAAAGCGGAAACGGTGCAGCCGGCCAAACGGGGTGAGCACTCTGTCCTTTGGCGACATCTTCTACAGCGAGTCTGCTGCCGGTGTGGCTGTCCGAGCATCAAGTGAACGAGCTCTTGCGGAGCACCCGGCAGATGGAAGGACACGCTTCCACGGTGGATCGGGAACAGTACTCGGTCAGCTACGGCGTAGAGCTTGCCCTGCCGGCAGCGCACGTCAGGAATGTCACGCCGGCTTTGCCAGTGTCTCTTCCACTCGTTCGATATCGTGTGCCGCTCCTAGCCGCCTGAAGATCGCCAGAGACTCCGCCAGACGTTCGCGCGCCCGGTCGTGCTGCCCCTGCTCTCGGTTTAGCAGGCCCCACTCAAAGAGCACGCGCGCTACGATGTACGGATACGGCATGGATTGCGCCGCCGAGAGACATTCGTCGAATGCGGCAGCGGCCTCAGTGTGGTGGCCCTGGCGTGTCAAGGTCCTTCCCTTGATCAGGAGACCTTCGACGGTGTAGAGAAGTTGATCTTCCCCTTGTGGGCCCGTAAGAGCTTGCTGTACCAGATCGAAGGCGCGGTCAACGGCTCCAAGGTCTAGATACGCCTCGCCCAACGTTGCAAGGAGGTTCAAGGTGTATGGCCCTTCCTCTGAAATAAGAGGCTCGATCCGCTCCAGGCACGCCTCCGGCATACCGTCCCAGATCTCCAACCGGCCCAGGAGCCAATGAACGTATCGCTGTGCCTGACTGTCACCAGTGCCGTCCGCTATAGCGAGACATGAGTTCAGGTGCTCCCGGGCTAACTGTCGGCGGCCTTCGAGCAGCTCGAGATGACCCAGGTGAAGAAGAGGATACGCAGCATACCAGGAGTCGCCCACCGATTGCAGCATCTCGGCGCCTCGCTCGATGCGCTGACGTGCATCTTCCCACAGTCCCAGATACAGGAGCACCTCGCCTAGAGTCACCATGGTGTAACCCGTGCTGGCTATCTCTCCGACTCGTTCGGCCAGCTCGAGTGCGCGCTCCAGATACTTTCTGCCCTGCTCCAGGGCACCAGTGCGGAAGTAGCCCTCGCCAAGGTTGCTGACGAGAATGCTCAGCGTATCGAGATCCCCTGCGCCTTCTGCCAGTGGAATGGCATCCTCGCCGACCCGAATGCCCTCTTCTGTGCAGCCAAGTAGCTCCAGGCCCGCAGCGCGCCGCATCTCAGCCGCGGCCAGGATCGCGTCATCTCCCACGGCGCGGGCCAGCTCTGCCCCTTTTACTGAAGCCTCCAGGCACTCTCGGTACCTCCCGTTAGCAAAGAGAAGGTGCGCCAGAGCCACGTGAAGGAGGGCCAGACCCCGTGAGGGGCCGCTCGAGGCCAGAACGTCAAGGATGGGTTGCAGGCGGCTGATCCCCTGCTCGATCGTCCCTTTGATCCGATGCACCCGGCCCATCCTTGCCGTGATCCGACCGACCGCCTCGAAATTCCTGGCTTGACGGTAGATCTCGACAGCGTGATCGAACAGTTCGAGAGCCTCGTCGTACCGCCCTACGGTGGCGAGGACCGCTCCCACCTTCTCGTCCAGCCGGGCCAGCGCTGTCTCATCTCCGCCGGAGAGGACCAGGCGCCGGCGTGCCTCCTGGTACTGCGCGATGGCTGCCTCATTGGCGTAGATGCCCGCCGCTCGGTCGCCTGCACGCTCCAGCCACTCAGCTGCTTCGATATGCTCCTCGGTGTGGCCGTAGTGATAAGCGATCATTTCCACGTATTCATCCGAGGGATAGAGCTGCGCGATGGCGCGAGCTGTTGCCAGATGGAGTTCTTGCCGTCGTCTGTGCACCAGCGTGTTGTACGCCACCTCGCGCAGCGACACGTGCTTGAAGACGTACTCGACGTCCGAGCCGCGGCGCGGAAAGGCGATCTCCGCTCGTTGCAGCGCTGTGAGAGGCGCTTCCAGCGCGGCAGGTTCTCGTCCCATCACCTCGGCCAGGAGCTTGACGGCGAAGCTGCGCCCGATGACACTGGCCACCTGAGCCACGCCGCGTACCTGCACGTCCAGCCGATCCAGCCTGGCCAGCAGCACCTCGGTCAAGGTAGAGGGTAACCGCTCTGCTGCTCCTGGGACCAGGTGCATGGAACCGTTGCGCTGCGCCAATCCGCCGGTTTCGATCAGGGTGCGCAGCATTTCCTCCAAGAAGAAGGGGTTTCCACCGGCGCGATCTGCCACGTACTGTTCCAGCTCAGGTGACGGTTTCATGCCGCCCAAAACGGCTCCCGCCATCAGAGCTGCCTCGTCATCGCGCAGAGGACGCAGGGTGAGTCGCTCCGTCCACCCCCATTCACTCCAGGGGGCCGTCCAGCCGGGGCGTTGCGCTGCCATGACCAGAACGCGCAATCCAGGAATATCAGCCAGTACTTCCACCAGCACGTCGGCGCTTGCGTCGTCGATCCAGTGCAGATCTTCCAGCACCACAATGGTGGGCGCTCGATCGGAGAGAGCACCGAGGAGGAGTCGGATGTCGCGTATCAGAGCCTGACGCCGGATCTGCGCTCCAGCGTTTGTTACCAGGGACTTTCCGGGCGGAAGCCCGAGCACCTCACCCAGAACGTCCGTGGCCTCGGCCTGGATCTCCACTCCCGCCTCTGCCAGCAGGCCGGTTGTCGTAACACTCAGCTTATGGCGGACGACATCCAACGTGTCTTGCTCCGCCACACCGAGGAAACTGCGCAGCAGGTCCGCCACCAGCCAGAGCGGGATCTCCTGTCCGTAGGAGAGGCAGCGCGCGCGGATCACGCGGATGGCAATGCTCGTCCCCACCTTCTCCAGGACCTCGCTGATCAGCCGGCTCTTACCCACGCCTGCGTCGCCGATCAGGGTAGCGACCTGTCCATCTCCTCCTTGAGCTCGGATCCAGAGGTCGAGCAGCTCCACCATCTCGCGATCTCGCCCCACCAGCGGGGTAGCCTGGTCGCTGGTTTCCCAGCGCTCTCCGAATTG
>DASVZE010000034.1:0-2131 GCA_036391775.1 Chloroflexota bacterium
CGTACACGTTGTCCGTGTATACCAGCCGCGCCGACGCCTTTCTGGCGGCCGCAAGCGCGTTCGCTCGCATCGCCGGCAGTGTCTCTGCCCACTTGCTGTAGCGCACGTTTGCGCAGTCGTAGATTACGGTGGCGCCACGAGAGGCGGCAGCGGTGCTGTCAGGGTCGAGGAGGTCACCCGCGACGATGCCGGCTCCTTCAGGAAGCATATCCTTGGCCTCTGCAGGATTGCGCACGACGGCGCGCACGAACTCGCCCTGACTGATCAGCTCGCGCACTATAGCCGACCCAATTGCGCCAGTTGCTCCGAATACCACGTGGACTTCTTCCAACGACTACCCCCGCACCTTCCCATTCACTGCGCGCGCGCCGGTTCCCTCATCGCATTCAAGGCGATACACTTTGCCGTCCTGCAACGCCTCGCCGTCGAGAAATGCGTTGCGGCCTCCGATCTGGAGTACAGTCCAGTTCATAGACTTCTGGACGAAGGTCTCGCTCTGACGGCACCATCGCACAGCCTACTCGTGGGCGAACGATTTCCTGTTGAATAGGTTACCACAGACCTGGCCGCAGACCTCCCTGGAGGCCGGATGTTCTACCCCACACGTCCATATGCTCTCGTAAGGCCTGTCGCGGCCGATCAACCAGTGCAACCGGAGTGCGCCCCGAAGAACCAGATGGACTCTAGATTACACGTAGAACCTGCCGGCGTCACTCAGTTTCGTGCGGAGCGCGATCAGTCCGCGTAGCAAATCTTAATCTGAATGCCGGGCGGACATGTATGCGAGCTTAACATGCGGGGAACTGCCGGGGACTGTCATGCTGAGCGATAGCGAAGCATCTCGCGTTGCCTACGAAACCGTAACCCGAAGCGAGATCCTTCGCTTCGCTCAGGATGACAAGTATGGATTTGCAGTTAGGGCGCTACTCCGAAATTCGGCTGCCCCTGTTTAGGCGGCCTTCTCGTGGCCCTTCTGCACCAGGTAGTCGTTGGTGACCCTCGGTATCGCATCAAGGACGGTCTGAGCCATATTCTTCTCGTCCTGCAGTATGCGCTGGCAGACCGAGGAGATTTGGGACTCTCCGATCTCGTTGCACGCGCTGATCAGCGAGGTATAGCAAGCGATTTCGAAGTTCTCCGAGCCAAAATCGGCCAGCAGATTCTTGACCATTTCGTCGTCCGCTGGGCCCGTGCTGAGTCCCGCGAAGATGCCCTGGATCTTGCCCATCGCCTGCTTCACGGTCGATGGACTTCCACCCAACTGCTTGACGCAGTCGCGGACCATGTCCGCGTGGTTCTTGGTGACCTCGAGGTGCCGCCGGACAGCCTGCTGGATATCCGGGTAGGGCTTGAAATCGTCTACCTGGTGCTCCAGAACGTTGACCAGGTTGTCCTCCATACCGGCAGCATCGTTCAACCAGTTGATGAGTTGGTTTCGCGACTCATGCATTTTATTTTCCTCCACGTCTGGATTCTCGTTATCGTGACGTCGCGGCTCGTTTGCGTGACGTATATAGCTCTACACAGACCGGCACAGATCCCGAGCGCGGGGCTTGCGCACGACGCGTACCAATTCTTTTTACGGTCCTGATGCGGCATGCCGGCGTGTTGGACTGTCACGGCCCCCGCCTCTATAATCTTGGCTGCGCGTCCACTCCATGAACGGCGAAGGCTGGAGGAGTATGCTCGGCTTTATCGTTATCGACATCGACCCGATCATTGCCCAGATCGGCCCATTGATCTTCAGATGGTACGGCCTCATGTACGTAGTCGGGATCGCCGTGGGGCTCTGGGTAGCCATGCCCTTCGCAAAGGAGCGAGGGATCAGCGAGGACGACCTCTGGACCGCTGTGTGGCCTTCGGTCATAGCCGGGTTCATTGGCGCGCGCCTCTACTTCGTCGTCCAGCAACCGCTGGGGCCTTACCTGGAGCAACCTTGGCGCATCTTCGCCACTTGGGAAGGCGGCATGGCGTTCTATGGCGCCATATTCGGGGTCATTGCCACGCTGTATGTGGTGTCCAGGATGAAGAGGCTTTCCGTCTGGAAGATTCTGGATGCGGGTGCGCTCTTCGCGGTGGTGGGGCAGGCCTTCGGCCGGATAGGGAACATCATCAACGGCGACATCGTCGG
>DASVZE010000035.1:0-2361 GCA_036391775.1 Chloroflexota bacterium
ATAAGGATAGGTGACGTCAGCATGCACGAACATGTACGGGTATTTTCCCCGCCAGTCCAGATATGGGGCGCTCTGGGATAGCTCATGCCAGATCATTCCTGACTGTTGATCCTGGTAGTTGGCGATGAATCGAAGCTCCTCCCGCGCACGATCGAGGTTTCCGATCGCCAACGCAGCGTGCATGCTTACCAGGCCGTCTCCCGCGAAGTACCACGCATATTGTGGCCGACGTCCGCGACGAGAAGGACCGTAGCCCGCTACGAATCCGCATCCAAGCTTGTCGTTGCAGAACCAATCCTGATCCAGCGCAACCTCAGCCCAAGCCAGAGCATTGTTCAAAGAGGAGTCGGGAGTCTCTATCTCGAGAGAGTCGCTTCGTACCTTTATAGCGTGCTGCTCATTCCCCACCGTGAAATTCGTTGCCAGTATCTTCTCGAGCGGGCTGATGACGGCGTCCCAGGTTCCTGCCGGTTCAGGCTTCGGGTCCACCTCAGCAAAGAGGATCGCCGGGGAGTTCGGGCCCAGGCTAATCCCCAGTTCGTCCTGCGCCGGATCGTAGGCGGTGTAATTGAGGGGTTCATCGTGAGAAGCGGCGTTCGGCGCCATGACCACCGCAGCAAACTGCCGGGCGGCGTCCGTCATGATGTACGCGGAGTGTTTCCCGTCCCAATGTACGTCTTGTCCACCCAAAGCCGCCGGCCACATCAGGTTCAGCGAAGGATGAAAACGAACCGTGATTGACGGGGGATCCAGACTACGAACCCTGTATCGGACGACGATAACCTTTTCTTCCAGCGGAACCCACATTTCTTCGTTAACGACGAAGTCGGGACCGATATAGGTGCGGACGACATGGGTCGGGTCAGCAGAGATGCCACTGAGTATCTTGACGCCTTGGATGGGCTGGACGTCGTGCGAGCGCCTGAACTCAGGACGTATCCCGTCGGCAATTTGCAGGGGCCCCGCCCAAGCTTCCATGCCACGGTCGGCATAGCCCCCGATCCATGCGCGACGTCCGTGGGCCGCGATGAAGCGATGAGGCTCCGAGAAGGATTGCGGTTGCTGCGCAGAGCTCGGTATTACCAGCAGGAGGGCAGTGAAAAGGCAGGCGACCGGCTTCACCCCACCAGCTTATACCAAGCCGTATACACGCACTAGACTGCAACCAACGCCTAAAGGTCCGTAAAATCTTCCTCCCAGAACTCGTGGTCGCGTCGGGCTACCGACCCTCGTGCTTCCGTTTCGAGAGCTCGCAACTGCACACGGCGAATCTTGCCGGAGATGGTCTTGGGCAGGTCCGAGAACTCGATGCGCCGAATGCGCTTATACGGGCCAAGACGTTTGCGAATGAAACGAAATATCTCGCGTGCGGTGTCCTTCGTAGGGCTCAGCCCCGGCTTGAGGACGATGAACGCTTTGGGGACGGTCCACCGGATCTCGTCAGGGCTGGGTACGACGGCTGCCTCGGCGATCGCGTCGTGCTCAACCAAGGCGCTTTCAAGCTCGAATGGACTGAGACGATAGTCTGAACTTTTGAAGACGTCATCGGCTCTGCCCACGTAAGTGTAATAGCCCTCCTGGTCGCGACTGGCAACGTCGCCAGTGCGATAGTATCCACCCTGCATCACGGATGCAGTTCGTGACTGGTCGTCCATGTAGCCAGAAAAGAGACTGAGCGGGCGTGGATCGAGCTTCAGAGCAATCTCACCCTCGTTCGCCTCTCGCCCTTCTGGATCGAGCAGAACCACCTCGTGGCCGGGAGATGGTTTGCCGACGGCTCCGGGTTTTATCTGCTCTCCCGGAAAATTTCCCAGCAAGCAGACGTTTTCGGTCTGCCCGAAACCATCGCGGATGGGTCACTCCCCAAGCGCGACGCACCCTTTCAATGATCTCAGGATTCAGTGGCTCGCCGGCGCCAACAAGGTCGCGCAGCCCCATTTTGTAGGACGCGAGATCTTCGAGCACAAACGATCGCCATACCGTTGGTGGCGCGCACAGCGTCGTTACCCCACAACGTTCAATCTGCCGGAGTGTGTTTCGTGCATTGAACCGAGCGTAGTTGTGGACGAATATGGTCGCCCCGGCATTCCAGGGAGCGAAAAAACTGCTCCAGGCGTGTTTTGCCCATCCCGGCGAGCTGATATTGCAGTGCACATCGGTTGGGCGCAGCCCGATCCAATACATGGTCGCAAGGTGGCCGACAGGATAACTCTGATGAGTATGGAGAACGAGCTTCGGAGTGGCGGTGGTGCCTGAAGTGAAGTAAAGCAGGAAGGGATCGTCGGCACGCGGACCGGGGTAGGGAGCGAGCGCTGGGGACTCCTGGTAGGCCTCCGAATAATTTCGCCAGCCGCGAACGGG
>DASVZE010000036.1:0-2722 GCA_036391775.1 Chloroflexota bacterium
CTGGTGGAGGTGTTCCAGGGCACAGGGAGTGGAGCAGCCACTACCGCCCAGTCTCAAGCGTTCTACTCCATCGCGACCAAGCTGGATGAGGTCGCATACGCTCATCCCTTCGGCGCATAGCACACCTCGAAGAACTGAAGCAGGTTATGGCTGACGAGGGTACCTGGTACACGACGTCTCTTCACTGAGCGGTTCGGTTCGGCCCACCCAATCCGCGAGCTGACCGTCAATATGCACGATGACGTCGGCTCGCGAGCGCGTCGTGGCAATGAATTCAGCGTTGCGCTGATCAGAACCGAGAGCCCACAGGCGAGACTTGTGTTCGGGCTTGCCATATGCTCGATGTCTGGCAATAAGGTTCGCCAGCCGGACGTCCTCATCCGGCTCGCAGTACCACACCTCATCGAACATCTCGAATAGCTCGCCCCATGGCGCATCGGACACCAAGAGATAGTTACCCTCGACGACCACGAAGTGCACATCTCGCTCGACCGGGATCGAACCTGCGATCGACTCCTCGAGGTCGCGACGGAACTCCGGCGCATACACCACATCTTCAACGGGATTTCGCAACCGACGCACGAGCGTAACGAAACCCGCGCCGTCGAACGTGTCGATCGCGCCTTTTCGGTCGAGCAGGCCGAGCTCTCGCAGGCGCGCCTGGGAAAGATGAAACCCATCCATCCCAACCAGGCGGGCGCCGCTCCCGACTTCGCCGACTATGGCCCGGGCAAGCGTCGACTTTCCCGAACCTGGCGGCCCGGTGATTCCCAGCAGCACGCGGCCATCGTTTGCCGCCAGCGTCCGAGCCCGAAGGCACAGCTCGGCGAACCGCGTCACTCGGGTGGGGGATGTCATAGCGTTACACGTCTCATCTTAAGAGGTCGTGTCTATGGAGGAGTCACCCGAATTCAGGTGGTCTCACCGGGCCTTTGACCAAGCAGCGCTAGTCCGACGGGCCTCCGGGCAGAAAATGAAGATGGATGGAGACCCCTCGGCGAAACCCCTGATCTCCGCGTCGCTCAGCAGTCGTTCGGCAATGATGGTGGTTCTCCTTCTGCAGCTCCAGAACCTACCGTCTCACACTCTGTCAATGGCCCGCTGTAAAGGGGATCACTTTTGTCAGTCATGGCGACGGCCATAACACGGGTCTGGTGGCGTACAGGGTACCGCGTTTGTCAATACGTCAAGTCACGTTTGTCACTGCTTTTTCTATGTATAGTGAAGGGTGTAGACATGTTGGCCCCAGCCCAGCGATGCTGGACTGAGTCGATGGAATGACGGAAGCGAGGAACACAGGCGGCACAGCATGTCGCTGAGTATTGGCCTTCAGAGACCTACAGAAAGGGCACTGCGATGAAACGTCGTTTGGTCACACTGGGAGCAGTCTTGTCGCTGATGCTGATGTCGATGTTCGTGCCGCAACATGTCGGGGCGGCCGGAGCGGCTACAGACCCGCCAAACTTCGGTCCGAATGTCTATGTCTTTGATCCCAGCATGCCGACCAGCCAGATCCAGGCAACAGTGAACAGCATCGCCGCGCAGCAAGTCGATAACGAGATGGGCACGCGGCGCTACGCCTTGCTCTTCATGCCTGGAACGTACGGGTCGACGACCAATCCACTGGACTTTCAGGTGGGCTATTACACCGACGTGATGGGTCTGGGTGCATCTCCAACCGACGTCACCATCTACGGTCACGTCGACGTCTATAACCGATGCCTGGCACCCAATAACTGCCTCGCGCTCGATAACTTCTGGCGCTCAGTGTCGAACCTGACGATCCATGTGACGGGTCTGTCGGGTTGCCGGTCCTCAGCCGATTTCTGGGCCGTCTCCCAGGCGGCACCGATGCGGCGAGTCGACATCACCGGTGGGAATCTCACGCTCATGGATTACTGCACCGCCGGCCCGCAGTACGCCAGTGGCGGCTATATTGCCGACTCCAAGACCGGCTTCATTATCAATGGAACGCAGCAGCAATTCTTTGTGCGGGACAGCAGTATCGGCGGCTGGTCCAACGGCGTGTGGAACCAGGTGTTCTCCGGCGTGGTGGGCGCGCCACCTCAGTCCTTCTCGACCACGCCGTACAATCCTCCGCCGTATACCACCCTGGCGACGAGCCCCGTAACCCGGGAGAAGCCTTTCCTTTATGTCGACTCGTCCGGTACGTACAACGTATTCGTTCCGGCGCTGCGTCATGATTCGTCAGGCACAACCTGGGCCGGTGGTCCTACTGCCGGTACCTCTATCCCGCTCAGCGAGTTCTATCTTGCCACGCCGGATGACTCCGCACAGGCGATCAATAACGCCATCGATCGTGGGTTGAATCTACTCTTCACTCCAGGGATCTACCATCTCGATCGGACCATCAAGATCAAGCGCCCGGATACGGTGGTGCTTGGCCTGGGCTTCCCCACTCTGGTGCCGGACAATGGTGTCGTGGCCATGTCGGTCGCAGACGTGGCGGGAGTGAAGCTTGGCGGACTGCTCTTTGACGCCGGAACAGTGAATTCGCCGGTGCTGCTCCAGGTCGGCCCGGACCATAGCGCTGTGGGAGCGACCCAGAACACCCGCAAGAGCGACCCGGCTGACCCCACGTCGCTGCAGGATGTGTTCTTCCGCATCGGCGGCGCCACTCCCGGCAAGGCGACCACGAGCCTGGTTATCAACAGCGACAACGTCATTCTGGACGATATCTGGGCCTGGCGAGCCGATCATG
>DASVZE010000037.1:0-2004 GCA_036391775.1 Chloroflexota bacterium
GTCAAATCGTTGATCGACATGGAGTACATGATGCGGGACGACCCGTAAACACCGGCATTGGAGGAAATCAGGAGAAGAACTGTCCCCAGCACCGCAATGATGGGTGCAGCTAGATGTCCGATTACCGGTAGGTGGACGGCGAGCCATGCGACCGGCGCGTTCTGATGTGCAAGGTGCTCGGCGCTACAAGCACTTGCTGAGAGACCGTGACAGTACTGGGTCGACGAAGGATCGAAGGTCTGCCAGGGAACCAGTCCGAGCGACAGGTTACTCATTGCCAGTGCGTACGCGAGGATAGTCAAGATCAGTGCGACGGATGTTCGCGGGACGATCGTGGTGGGCCTCTCGGTCTCCTGAGACGCTTGCGCAATCGATTCCAGGCCCACAAATGAAATGATGGCAAGCGAGGTACCGAACAGAAGTCGAGACGAATCGAAATGGCTAAGCGAGTCTGTCACTTGATGGGCGTAAAACGCGGGGTCGAAGGCAAAAAAGAAGCCAATAAAGATCAGGCATGATTCGGTCGCGATATCGACGGCCGAAACCACTTCATTGAGTCGCGAGGACTCGCGTACGCCGATGATATTAAGTGTCAAAAGGAAGAGAACGAGTACGGCGGCTTGCAGGATGATCCAGGGAGGGCGGCTCAGATAGGGGAAGAAGTGATCGACATAACCTGCAGAGAAAAGCGCAAAGAGAGCTATATCGATGGTGAAGTCGAGCAGTACGGCCCAACCTGCCACGAAGCCCCAAAAGTCGCCGAGCCCGCGCAGGACGAACAGCTGGCCTCCACCGGCCAGCGGGTACATGGATGAAAGCTCCGTATACGCCAGCCCCACGCACACATAAATGAGCCCGGCAAAGAGAAACGCCACATTGGATAGGCCCGCGGCCGCCGCCAGTACAAGTCCCAACGCCACATAGATATCGGCGCCCACATCGGCGTATCCCCACGCGTACGAACCCCAGGGGCCAACGGCGCGCCGAAGCTTTTGGTCGGGTTTGGGCCTTGTCAGTACCGGTTCGGCCATCGCTGCCTTGACCCTCCCCGGACTTACTCGGCTGACTTCTTTTCGCGTCCCGAGTGAAGGTGCAGATCGGAATGCCTCATTCCGGCATTCGCTGCAAGAAGGCGGTCCACTTCGGATGCTGGTATTCGCCATCCGGTCCGGCCACCAAAGTTGTACCCGTTGATCTGGCCTGACCGGAGCCACTCGCGCACCGTCTCTGCCCGCACCTTCAACCGCGAAGCAATTTCAGGGACAGAGAGCAGCTCGTCTTGTGTCACGTTTCGGCTCCCGCTGATTCGGCATCGTATCCGTTGTTGCTGGTTGAGGTCCTACAGCATTGGTAGTCGAAACCGCATTAAGAAACCGTTCGGAAACCACAGGTACGCATTCAGAAATCATTAAGATCTGGCGAAGTCCCGGTGCAGCCTTTGCCGCATGCCCGAGAGTGAGAGTGATTCAGTCTCACCAGCTGGGATCTTAGTTCCAACAAGCCGGCACTCGAATGTATGGGGTCCAATCCCGTCCTGAATGGATTCCCTGCCGCAGACGCGCGAAGGCGGATATGCCGTGCTCTGCAGCATATCCGCCTTGATGGAAAGTCTACGTAGAACCCGTACCGGTTCGGATCAAACCTCCGAGGTGGGCTTACGAACTGGGAATGGTAACGCTATAGCACGCACCGGCATTGTCATCCGTCTGTGTGCCGGACGCGCCCATAGTCACTGTTTCGTACCAGTATGTCGCGCCCGGCTGAATACCGTTGTCCCCAACAGTGCCAGGCATGTCGTTACCGGTCACTTTGACGTTATGCGTAGTGGTTCCCGCACCCTGGTCCTGAGTGCCGACTTCGACCAGGCCGGAGCAGCCCGGACCGGAACCAAACAATACCATTCCGGTTCCGCCATGGCTGCTCGTGAACGAGACCACGAACGAGGCGGACTTGCCTTCTGCCGATGAGGTCAAATCAGGCAGCGCCGCAGTAGTGCGAGTCGAC
>DASVZE010000038.1:0-4696 GCA_036391775.1 Chloroflexota bacterium
TGAACGGGACCAAACGGTTGGTTCACCGGCGTGCCAACGTAGGTGTGTGTCCCACTGGAACTGCTACGAGCGGACGATTGCGTGGCGCCGGACGCCCTCTGGGGTGCAACGGCCACGGGAGCAGATGGTTGAAGCGCTACCCCTGATCCGCCGGCCGGCATATGCGTGAAAATCTGGATGGCTGTCAGGACCGGAATAGCGGCTGTCCCAGCCATGATGAGAGTGGGGATGACTTGACGTGCCCTTGAGTGGGTCATGATTGCTCCTTGCCGGTGCTATGCCGCACGCGGCAGACATACGAAAGCGGAGGACATTAGAAAGCAAATTGGTCTGTGTGTATGTGGCGTCCCGGAACGCCGGCTCGAATTACATTGGTCCGAATCATTCGCATCATGGCTGGCGGTCCGCAGAGGTAAATTGCCCGCCGTGCAATGTCCGGGATAAGCTGACGCAGGTGGGGCGTCGAGAGCAGATACTCGTTGCCGGGCGTTTGGCGGTCGCCGACCACGTAGTGGATCTTGATGCCGCGTTCGCGCGCTAGCGCGTCAAGCTCGTCGCGGAAGATCACGTCCTCTTCACGGGTGGCCCGGTATATAAGGACGAGATCGCCGGACATCTCCTCTAGAAGCGCTCGAATGGGAGTAATCCCCACGCCTCCAGCAATAAGCGCCACGTGATCCGATGATTGTGCCCCGGCTGTGAAGGAGCCGAACGGTCCTTCGACGACCACAGGCGTTCCCGGAGTAATCTCGCCGATGTGCTTGCTGAAGTCCCCCAGGTCCTTCACCGTGATGCGAAGGGATTGCCCATCGGGGGCCATCGAAAGTGAGAACGGGTGCGCTTCCTGCCAACGTTCAGGATCTAGAAACCGCCAGAGAAAGAACTGGCCCGCCCGGACTTTCATCCAGCTAAGATGATGACCAGTGATCCGGAGTGAAACGACGCCGGGGCTCTCTTCCGCCACTTCGGCGACACGCAGTCGGTGCCAGAGGTTGCGCACCACGAGCTGACCGAACCGAAACAGAACGACAAGCTCAAGAGTGACAACATACAGTGCTGTCCAGAAGGCCGCAGCCATCGGATTGGTGAGGAACACAGTCCCGGTTGGGATCTGGTGGAACCACGCAAGGGCGAGTGCACTGTAGGACATGAGATGGATGAGAAACCAGGTCTGGTAGTTCATCTTCCGTCGAGCCATGGCGGCTGACGTGGTGCCGACTACGAGCAAGAGAAGCGTCGCAATGAGGGCCGCCACCATGCCGGGATAGCCGCTGAGAAACGCCAGAAATTGCGCCATGAATGAGATGTGAGTCGTCAACGCATATCCGGCTGTGATGGAGGCGACGTGAGCAAGGATCAAGGAGAGCGTGATCTTGCCATTACGCTTATGCCACACCGTCAGGCGGTCAAAGCCTGCCAGTCTTTCCAGAAAAGGAAGGCGTGCCATGAGGAGAAACTGGATCAGCAAAGCGTATGCGCCGAGAAGACCCGTGATCCGCCCCACGCTTGTCAGGAGCGTTCCCGTGCTGTGTACAGAGGAAATACCGCCTCCATGCAGCCAGAGACCAATGATCAAGGTCAGATTGACCAGCGCAATGAGGCGAACTCCCCAGATCGAAAAAGTGCTAATAATGCGCCGCATGGTCGTATGTGCTTGAGCGGTTGAAAAGAGACCGCTCTGATTCCCTTCTGTCTTCGGGATCAGCGTACGGCAACAAGATGGGAATTCGCTGGGTCAAGCATTGGAAGCGAATTAAAAACGAAAGGGTGACGTTCGCTTCGCCACCGTCTACGCTAACAAGTTGAATATGGAGGCATACTCTTTAGGGCTGGACATTTAGGTCGTTCACGACCGACTTCACACCAGGGGTCGACCAGGCGGTGGCTGCAGCCTCATGGCTCTCAGCCCAGGAGCGGACGTTGCCGGAGAGGGTCACATGAGAATCATCGACAGACACCGTGATACGGCGGGCGTCGATCTCGGCGTTGCGGGCGAAGGCCCTCTCAATCTGGTCCTGTCGCTCAAAGGGTAAGCTGGGCGTCTCCTCCGGCTCGATCTGGATGAGATTAGTCACACCACGTACGCCGACCAAACCTTCGACCGCGTACTCGGCGGCTCGCTTTTGGAAGAAGTAGTCGACCGTGCCCTCGAGGATGATCCAGGCACCAGAACAGCGCACCTCGACGCGGCCATCCGGGATTGTGGCATCCCATTCGATGGCCTGGCCGGCCGCGAGGGCGATATCAGTGTCGCTCCGCTCATAGCTGCTCGCCGTCTTCACTTCAATGTCGTTGACGAGACCGCGAACACCATAGACGCGGAGGGCCGCTTCGGCCGCTAGACGCCGCTTTCTGCAGTCACTCACGAATCCGAGCAATGTCACGACACCGTCGTCGATCTCGACTCCAATGTCCATGTCCTTGATTTGTGGATCCCAGTGCAGCTCATCCAGCACGTCGCGCTGGACTTTTTCGTCCGTACTCAATGCCAGCATGCTGACCATATCTATTACTCCTTGTGTACACTGAGGGCGCCGCGTATAAAGCGCACTTTCCATAGCCAACGCGACGATCAGTGGTTACGCAGGGGGAGTTCGGCCGTCACAGCGCTTTACACCGCTGGCGGAACTCTCTCTTGTCATGGACAGCGTACGTCCAATCTGCCAGGGTGCCTATCGGGCACACACCTGATATCCAGATGCACGTCACCTGAAAAAAGCCCGCATGGGACTGACCGTCACCTTGTCATACGAACCTTGGCGATATTCGCTATGGCGAGTTCGAAGGACAAACGAAGGATCGCTTCCACGACTGGGTGCGCGCGCACTCTCTCACCACCCCAATGCCATGGGGGCGAGAGCCGATAGTCATCCCTCCCGAGATGGAATATCGGGTCCACACCTTATTCCCCTCGGCAGCTAAAGCGCGTACGGTGGGGTCAAGAGGGGGTCGGCACAGACCAAGGAATTTCTGGTCATACGCCGCACACCCAGCAGCGACTTATGTCGCCTGATGCGCGCGGCAGATGATCCGTGCGCAAAGGAGTAAGTACCATGGCGTCTACAAGCACGACACACTCTCTGACACCCGAGGTCGAAGCGAACATCGCACTGGTGCGGCGCTTCTACGAGGAAATTGTCAATCGTCAGAATACGGCAATTCTTTCGGACTTCATTGCGCCCAACTTTGTGGACCACATCCCACATCCGTTGCCGGTTCAGCCAAAAGTCGGGCATGAGGCCATTCGGTGGTTTGTCGAAACCGCGCGAACGGCTGTTCCCGACCTCCAGGTCGATATCGAGGACGTGATCGCGGCAGGAGACAAGGTCGTTACCCGCGTCCTGTGGCATGGGACGCAGCAAGGTCGATTGTTGGGAGCGGATCCCACGGGTAAGAAAGTGCGCTTCATGGGCATCGACATCGCGCGCATTGCCAACGGGAAGATTGTCGAGCACTGGGGACAAATTGATGTGCTTCGAGCGATAGACCAGCTCGGCTTCATGCCGGTCTAGCCATCAGGCGACGGAGAGTCGGAAAGCAGAGGAGGACCTCGGCGATGTGATTCCTTCGCATGTGCCCACTCAGGATGCATTTGCTGGGCATCGTCAACCAAAACGTCTTGAACATCTGTGACCAAGTGGCTGGAGGCGTATCGTGAGTGGCTTTGAACCTGTGACCACGATCATAACCTTTCGACTTCACCCCGGAAGCCGCGAGCCGTGGCTCGCGCTATGGACACAGGTGCAGAATCGAGCCCGGGCTACACCGTCGTGCCACCGCTTTCAGCTGCTGTGTAACCGGCATGATGATGCCGAATGGCTTGCGGTGAGCGAGTGGGATAGCGCCTCGGACCATGATGCCTTTGTCCGTGAAGTTGGTATGATCTGGCTTCTGCGCTGCATGGATACGATGTGCGAGCGGTCCCATTATGCGTTCTTTCAGACGGTCGCCGACGAGATGTCCGCATCCCCACAAGGTGCCGGCCACCCTGTATCCATTCCGTAAGGAGCCTCTTCCCCAGGTGCCAAGGATTCCGGCCGGGTGCGTGAGCGTCTAGATATCGGCCAGTAATGAGACGGAAATCAGGTGCGCATCCGATAGGCACCCTGCCCTCCAGGGGATACCGTGGGTGTTGAGGAATACATCCCCTGTGAAGGAGCCCATGATGATTCCGCAGACGCCGGAAGAGACAGTTCACAACTTACCTCACCTGGCAGCGCAATTGGCGCACGATATCGATAAGCACGAACCGAATCGGAAGATTCTTCCCGAGATCCGCGATATGCGCAGGTCGCTCACCACGTTGGAAAGCGAGCTTATCGACGGAAAAATCCCCGAGCACGGCGACGCCTGTTAACCGAAACAAGCCACGACGCAGAGGCGGTATGCAGACGCGCACGGTTTACGAGAAATCGGATGCCCGACCGTTACCACTCTTTTGTTGGTGGTAGTACGGCGAATCCGTATGAAAGGAGACCATTCGAAAGGAGCCACCATGAAACGTTCTCTTATCTCCGCCGTTATTCTGACTCTCTCGGTCTTCGCCATGAGCGGTAGTCATGCATGGGCGAAGGCGGGCGGCCACGATAACAACCCGCTCACCCGCACGTGCTGGGTCACCATCGACGGAGTCACCTCATACCAGAGCTTCACGAGCGATGTCTTCATGGACAAATGGGATGCTGTGTACGGTCCA
>DASVZE010000039.1:0-3833 GCA_036391775.1 Chloroflexota bacterium
CGACCAACGGCGATTGCCAGCGTGGCCAGAAGTGCCAGCGGTCCCAGAGGCGTGCCGGGTGTTCCGGATCCGCCACCGGTGCGCGGAAGCTGGGAAGGAGCGTGAGCCGAGCTATAAGTGTTGGCCGACTTCACGCCTGTCGCATTCGTCGATCCTTTGTACGTTCCACCGAATCCGGTGCTTGGCGCCGTCTTAATGGGACGTACCGTCGGAACCGTTACCGGAGGCGTAGTCGGAGCCACCGCTGGGGTTGTTGCCGTCGGCTTGGGTGTGGTCTTGGGCTTGGGCGTCGGCGTGGGAGTACCTTGCGGTGGTGGAGTGGCGGTGGGTGCCGCCGTGGTGGCCGTTGCCGTCGGCGGAGCCGGGGTCGGCGTAAAGGTCGGCGGTGGGGGTGGCGGCGTGATCGGTGTAGGAACCGTACTGGGTGGGGGCGGCGGCGTGCTCGATGCCGCGTAGCCATGCGTTGATCCGGAGTGCATCGCCACGCCAAGTGCCATGAGTCCGGCGGTGGCGGGAAGGGCCAGGCCGTAGGTCAGACGCCTCATATAAGGACTCCTCCAAGTGGTGTGTAATTCCGCAGGCGGGTGTTCTGTATCCAGGAACGCAAGAACCAGACCTTTGTAACGCTAAATCGCAGGGCAAATTCATTCCATCTTAAGGAAGGCACTAAACGGTCCGTTTGACCCTGGGTCGGACGACAGTCAAATCGTGCTTTTGACCCATAGACTGGCGCCCAGGATCGCAGTAGGATTTGCCCGAAATGAACACGTACCTACTCGAGACAGCGGCACTCGCGGCAGCGGCCATCTGGCTGGTACTGCTGGTTGTCACTAGCTTTAACGGGATTGCCGTGGGCGCCGGTCTATTGGGCGTTCTCTGCCTGACCGGTAGATCGGGCACCGGAGCCTCACACAAGCCTCACTAGACCATCCGGCTCGCCGCTTAGCTCCCGGGGACGCGGCGAATCTGCCGAGCGAAGTCCTCGCTCGCCTGCCGGTAGATGTCGGGCCGCCGGTTACGCCACTCGTTCAGCTTTCCCAGCACCCCCGATTGCTGCCGCGTGAAGTACTCGTGCAGACTTTGTTCCGTGGACGGCGTATCAAGGGTCTGCGCGTTAAGTGTGAGCGCATGCAGGCGGTGCAGTTCACTCAGGACAGCATGGTAAATTGCCTGCTCTTTCTTGTCGATCGGAATGGTCATACATCGTGCTCCTCCCGAGAGATACTACATCTGGTAGACGAGAGTACTCATGATGCGGGGCTTTTTGCTCCTTCGACCAATTGGCGGCGATCGCGCCGGCTTGTAGGCTGTAAACGCAGTAAAACACTACAAATCACAGAAGTAATCAGGTCATTATTATGGGACTTAGGTTTTTTCCAGCCGGCGACGCGTACGCGGAGCTCAGGGAAAGTATCAATTCGGGTATCACCGTCGAAGAGCGAACACCGGCTTCGACGATGGGGTCCGGCAGCGCCCCGGCCCAGGAGCGGACACGCGCCGAAGCGCAGACATCGACCTGGGACAGATTCCGTGGCCTGGTGAGTCACCAGGGCCAATCGATCACCTACCGCACCGGAAATCGGACGGCGCCGCCGAAGATCCCGGTCCAGACTGTCGCACCCCGGCGCTTTACAACCGGTCACGATTTCAGGCTGGTCTCCCGCAAGATGAAAGTGACCGAAGACTACTACATGATCCTTGGAGTTCGCCGCGAGGCAACACTGGAAGAGCTGGAACTCGCCTACCGGCGGTACGTGTGGAAGATTCATCCCGATCGCTTCCACCTTGATCCGGACAAGCGTGAGCAGTGCGAGCGCAAGCTCAAGACGATCAATGTCGCCATGCGGATCTTGCGCGATCCCAGCCGGCGCGCCGAATACGACGCGGCCTGGCTGTACGCCTGAGCTTTTCGCTCCAGGAGTTTCCGCACCGACACTGCCGCTCGGGCCGGCGCGCCACGGTGGCATCGAGTGTCACCCGCACGCGTACACTGGATGAAGATGCATGAAATCGATCGTGCCGCGCGCCTCCGGGGCGCATGGCTTTTACCATCGGCCTGGGCCGGCCGGTAGGCGTTAACCAGCTCACGCCGTCGCCCATACGGCCCGACCTTGGCGGCGACGTCGGAAACCGTAGCGCGACGCTTCTGACGGGACGTGAGGTGGACGCATTGGAGTGCGCCATGCAGGGCACAACTATTGCGATGTGGAACGACGGAGTGTAAGCATGCTGTTTCGGCGCATCTTTTGTCCTCTCGTCATGGCGGCTCTTCTCATCCTGGCGCCGGCTGAATCCCGCGGTCTGGGACGTGCGCTTGCCAGCCGGTCCGCGGGGCGCTCCCACAGCGCGGCGCCGCCAGCCAGATACCTTGTGCTGATTGTGCTCGATGGCGCGCGGCCGGACTACCTGGGGCTCACCAGGCTGCCTCACCTGGACGCCCTGATCAAAAACGGCACGCAATACAGCAACACCATAGACGGCATTCTCGAATCGGAGACGCCCGCCGGTCACACGGCACTCACCACGGGATCGACACCGCGGCGTGACGGCATCCTGGGATTCAACTGGGCGCAAAACGACAACGATTACAGCCTCTTTTCTCCTACCGTCATTCGCTCCGGCGCTATGGAGCACATCATGGAGCAGGCACATGTGCCTACCATCGCCGGGCTATTCAAGAAGCGCTATCCCAGTGCCAAAGTGGTGGCTTTATCCGGCCACAAGTATTACGCGGCCGATCCGCTTGGCGGCCCGCAGGCCGACGCAATTATGTACTACCAGGGTGATTACAAAGGACGCTATGTCCCGGTCTCGATCCCCGGCCATACGCCCCCCGCCAGCGTATTAAATGCTCGCGGACTCATCTTGCCGACAACTCACCTGCCTGACGGAGTGGACGACAGCATGGCCACACGGCTGGCACTGGCAACGTTCCACGTCATGCACCAGCGCGTCACGCTGATCAACGAACCGGAATTCGATTGGCCGCTGGGCCACGTGTACGGCGGCATCCTGAACCGGGCCAAGGTCATCGCGCTGATGCAATCCTTCGACCGCGATCTTGGGCGAATCGAAAGGGCCTATCGCAGAGCCGGCATCCTCAGCAAGACTCTGTTTGTCATCACGGCCGATCACGGCATGTCGGCGGTGACGCGCTTTATCTCGGACGACGTGGTGAAGAAGGCGGTTGCGGCAGTCCGTACGACAGCCCCCTCTATTGCGTACAACCACAGCGCTTATATCTGGCTCAAAGACGGCAGCAAGGCGCGCGCCGTGGCGGACGGTATCATGCGGGCACGCGACCCCGGTGTGCAGTCGGTGTATTACCTGACCACCATCAAGAAGTGGACAGGCTATCTAGCGGCCGATGGCGTGCACAACCGTCCGGGGATCTCGGCGGCATATGGGTATCTGCTCAATACCTTGCTCAACGGCCACCAGCCCTCGGTCGTTGCGTTCGCCCGCAGCTGGGCCACCTTTTCAAGCTCCGCCACGCACTGGAAGGCCGATCATGGCGGCGCAACCTGGCAGAGTCAGCACATCCCTCTGATCTTTTCCGGACCGGGGATCCGAAAGGGAGCAGTCGTCGGGGGCCCGGCCCAGCTCGACGACGTGGCGCCCACACTGTTGCAGGACATGGGAGTAAATCCCGCGGGAATGGAAGGACATGTGCTGACCGACGCGCTAGCCTCATCATCCGCGGCCGATCAGCAGGCGCGTAACGCCGAGATCAAGGGCCTGACGCCCATCATCCAGTCGCTCGCGGCGCAGCAGAAGCGAGACCAGGCGGCTCGCCACTAAAGCACAAACCGCCCTGACGGCCCTTTCTTTGC
>DASVZE010000040.1:0-7086 GCA_036391775.1 Chloroflexota bacterium
ACGTTACAATGCACGTATGAGCAATGAATCGAAACCTCGGTCGAATTCGGACACGGCTGAGCTGCGCGCCGATCACCTGCTTCTCACCCTCGAGGAGGTGCAGGAGGCCATGGGTCCGGCCGCACACCTGGAACAATCCTCGGTGCGGACTTCTGGGGGCATGGGAGAAATGATCCGGTCGGCCGCCGCTGATTCGAGTTTTCGCCGTTTCAACGGACATGTGCAACACGGGAACCATGCGGCGCCGGTCGCCATCAGTGCGATGGCGCTCTTGTTCGACTCATGTGACACTGCGTCTCGAACATATGCACAGGTCGCCGAGGCCGCCCATCTTCGTACTCAGATTTCCGGAACCGACGTGGCGGTGGAGACGGTTTCCAGTCAGCGCGATGTCGTGAGCTACTGGGGCTTTCTGTATCGTCATCGAGTCATCCTGGTACTCACGCTAGATACGCTGGATGTTCAGCAGGTTTCCATTGGCGATCTGCGCTCCCTCGTTCTTACGGCAGCCGACAAGATGGAGAACGCAATTCGCTGACGCGGTAGGTCTTGGTTGGGGCTGGTGGTACGGGATAAACTCGAACGACACGCGCCCGTAGCTCAGTTGGATAGAGCGTTAGGTTGCGGACCTAAAGGTCGGGGGTTCGAATCCCTCCGGGCGTACCACGCCAGCTTGTCAGGTGTCGCCGAGCATCACGTCGATGACCTCGCGCACGCGAGAACCAGGGGCAATCGGTGGGCTGGTGGACGGTTCACGCCATGCGTCGAGACTCAGGTTCTGCACGATTGTTACGACCTGACGAAACAGAAATGCCTCGTCTCGCTGGCGTTGCAGGGCAGCCGCCGGTCGGGCGGGCAGCTCGTGCATGGCCGCATAGATGCTCTCCAGCGACCCGAAACGTTCGATCAGATGGACGGCGGTCTTCGATCCGATCCCCTGAACTCCCGGGATGTTGTCCGAGCTGTCTCCGGCAAGCGCTTTTAGGGTGGTGACGAACTCCGGATCAACTCCCATGCGGTCTCGTACGCTCTCAGCCGTCGCATAGCGAGCCGCGCGCGAACCAGGCACCAGAACTTCAACGCCGGGTCTGACGAGCTGCAGCATGTCTCGATCGGTCGACACGATTATGGCGCGGTCGCCCGCTTCTTGCGCCTCCCGGGCCACACTCCCTATAATGTCATCCGCCTCAAATCGGGGGAGGGCAGCCGCCGTGATTCCCACGGCGGGCAAACCCGCCTGTGCCAGCCGCACCTGCCTGGCGAATTCCTCGGCCTGGTCACCGCCTAGCGGTCCACGATGACCCTGGTACCCGGCGTAGAGTTCATGCCGAAATGTTGGTACTTCGGGAGTGTCAAATGCGGCCAGTATCCTGTCGGGCTGGACATCGCTCTGAAGGCGCAGGGTGGCGCTGATCATTCCGTACACCGCATTAATTGGCCGTCCGGATTGGTCAGTAATGGCGACTGGAAGAGTGACAAAGGAGCGGTATAACAGGTTGTAAGCATCGAGCAACAGTATCAGCACGAACTAACGACTCCTTTGCCGAACATACAATGAATCCAGTCCAGTGCAATTGAATTGGCGGCGAGTCCGGAAAGGACTCTTGATGGCCAAGCGTGATCACAAGCGACCGAAATCCGCCGGGCGTTTCCACCTGCTTGCCGCCCTCGTCATTTCAGCTTTTATGACCCTTGTGGGAGGCTGCCAGCATATCGTTCTGGCGCGCGCGGGCGGTCCCGCTCGGGTCATCAGCATCGGGCCGGCTCGCGCACACGCCGTGGCGCTCACCTTTGATGCCGGCGCGGATCGGGGATATGCCGGTCGGATTCTCAGCACGCTGGAAGCCGAGCGGATTCACGCGTCCTTCGGCATGACCGGATTGTGGGCCGAAGCAAATCCTGATCTTGTGAGGCGAATGGCGCGTGACGGAGATCAGCTCATCAACCATACGTACAACCATCGCTCGTTCACCGGTGTCTCTACCAACACTGCTCCTCTATCCGCGGCACAACGTACCTGGGAGATACAGAAGACGGCCGCCATTATCCGCAAGCTGACCCGGCGATCCGTCGCGCCATGGTTTCGCCCTCCCTATGGTGATTACGACCGTGCGACTCTCTCGTTGCTCGGCCGTTTGGGCTACACGTACCAGGTCATGTGGACCATAGATTCCCTCGGCTGGGATCATTTGCCCGCTTCCGCCATTATTCAGCGCTGTGTGGCGCGCATTCGGTACGGCGCCATCATATTGATGCATGTGGGCAGCCAATCGCAGGATGCATTTGCGCTGGACCCAGTCATCAAGCAGCTTCGTCGGAGCGGTTACCGCTTCCTCACGGTCGCCGGTCTGTTGAAGAGTCATTGACCCGTAATTTCGGTGGCGATCTCTTCGAGCTCTTGTCCATACGGGCTCAAAAGATGCGCCGCTCGCAGGGCCTCCAGACCTTTCTCCAGATATCTCCGCCCAATGGCGGTGGATTCTACGCGGGCATCTGTCGCGTCGAGAACATCGCGGACTCGACCGATGCTTCCCTCACGCCGATCAAAAAAGCGATTGAGGGTATCGGTCTGTTCACGGGTCGCCCGCTCCCAGGCAATGAGGACCGGTAGTGTTTTCTTTCTATTCACGAGATCTTTATTGGTTTCCTTTCCAGTCTGCTCGCTGGTTGCCCATATGCCCTGAATGTCGTCATATATCTGAAATGCTCGGCCCAGGGAAAGCCCAAAGTCTCGCAGACGATCGCACGTGTTGCATTCTGCTCCCGCGATCCGTCCTCCGCACCAGAGGGCAAATTCGATAAGGCTTGCAGTCTTCATATTGATCATGTCGAGATATTGATCTGTCGACACGTGTGATTCCGCTTCAAAGGTCATGTCCAGGTACTGTCCCGAAGTCAATTGCAGGGATGTGTGAAAAAGCGCGTGGGCAAGCTCGAGCGTTAGGTCACTGGGGCCTTTCATGCTTGTCAGCGTTTGGCAGGAAAGTGCGAACATGCCGTCGCCCGCATTGATGGCATGCGGCTCCCCCCAGACTTTCCAGACCGTGGGGCGGTGTCGCCTGGAAGGATCGTGGTCCTCGATATCGTCATGAATGAGAGAAAAGTTGTGAAGAAGCTCGATGGCGGCCGCTGCCTGGAGCGCTGAGCTCGGCTGCCCGCCGGCAGCCTCGCACGCAAGAAGGCAAAGTGCGGGCCGAAAACGTTTGCCTCCCCCGCCTGGCGCCGTTTCGCTTGGGTTGCGCGCGATACCCAGCTGGTACCGCATCATCTCCAGGAAGTTCCGGGGGTTGTTCTGGCCGTCGAGAGCTTGCCGCAGCGCCCGGTTGATGTCGTCACCATAGCGATTCTGCACGGCGTCTAGCTGCTTGCCCATCCTTAGGTTTTCCTCCCGTCAGCGCTGGAATCTGCGTATTAGACTACAGTCGACATCGGTACAGAAATGGAAGGCGCGCATGGAGACGCTCAAATTCGGCACACGTGGCAGCGCTCTTGCGCGGCGGCAAACTCAACTGGTGATCGACGACTTGACGAGTCGGTTCCCTTACATAAGATGTGAAGTGGTGGTGTTACAGACGGCCGGGGATCGCTGGCAGGATCGGCCCATTTGGAATCTCGGCGACAAAGGGGTCTTTGTACGGCCCCTTGAGCAGGCTCTGCTCGACGGCCGCGTCGATCTGGCAGTCCATAGCTTGAAAGATGTTCCGGCGGATGACGATGCGGCCGGGATTGGTCTCGTCGCGTTTCCGCAACGTGAAGACGCTCGCGATGTTCTTATTTCCCGGAACGGCGGCACGCTTGATGCGTTGCCCCAAGAAGCACGAGTTGCGACCGGTAGCTTGCGACGCAGAATGCAGCTACGGTCGATACGTCCTGACCTGGTCCTGGTCGATGTCCGAGGAAACGTCGACACCCGCTTGCGCAAGCTCGACGAGGGTCAATATGACGCACTGGTGCTAGCGGCAGCAGGTCTCAAACGACTCGGACTGGAGGAGAGGGTATCCGAGTACTTCACCGTGGATCGATTGGTGCCGGACGCCGGTCAGGGGATACTGGCGATTCAGGGCCGAGCCGGGGATCCTGCGTCAGATATTGTGTCTGTTCTTGACGATGAAAGCACACGTACCTGTGCGACGGCGGAACGGTCCACGGTTCGGGCTCTTGGCGCCGATTGTCGAAGCCCGGTGGGTGTTCATGCCCAGGTGATGGGGGACCGTCTATTTATTTGTGCCATCGCGGCAGCAGACTCGGAGTCGCTCGCGATAAGCGATCGGATCGAAGGCAAGCGAGTGCTCGCCGCAGGTCTCGGGCGTGAGCTGGGTGAACGGCTCAAGGAAGAGATTCTGCGGGAACTGGGAACGACTTCCACGTCGTAATTCGCTCGGCGGTTCGGCCGGCGTGCGGCTCTATACTGATAGGTGTCTGACTGTCTTTTTTGCCGCATCGTCGAGGGTGAAATACCCTCGGACATCGTTTACCAGGATGAGTCGGTCATTGCGTTTCGCGATATCCAGCCTCAAGCCCCTGTTCATGTTCTCGTCGTGCCACGCCGCCACATTAGCGGCTACAGCGAAGCGAATCCATCCGACGACGCCCTTCTAGGCGCCGTGGCTCGTGCAGCAGCCCACGTCGCACGGCAGGAGGGCATAGACGCCACCGGATACAGGAGTGTGGTAAACAGCGGGCCGGACGCCCAGCAGAGCGTGCCGCACCTTCATGTCCATGTGCTGGGCGGCAGACCTCTGAGCTGGCCGCCTGGATAAGCCAGTGGGGCGGCTTCTAGTTGTCCCCACGCCAATCGGCAATCTCGAAGATGTGACGATGCGCGGATTGCGTGCCTTGCGTGAGGCATCGTTGGTGCTTGCGGAAGATACGCGCCGAACCCGCCACCTGCTGACACACTTCGACATCCATACGCGGTTGCTGGCGTATCATCAGCACAATAAGAGATCACGCCTGCCCGAGGCCCTGGAAGCACTGAGCCAGGGGGATGTGGCACTCGTGTCGAGCGCCGGCACACCCTCTGTGGCGGACCCTGGTTTCGAGCTTGTGCGCGCAGCCATTGAAGCCGGCGTCGAAGTTGACGTACTTCCAGGCGCCAGCGCCGTCATTACGGCATATGTTGGGGCCGCGCTGCCCTCGTCCGGATTTACGTTTATGGGATTCTTGCCGCGGCAGCGTTCCGACCGCCGGGCACGCTTGCGTGAGGTCGCGACCTATCCCTATGCGATCGTGCTCTACGAAGCGCCTCATCGCCTCATTTCCACGCTGGAGGACATCCAGCTTGAGCTAGGAGACCGGCAAATGGTCGCTGCGCGTGAGCTCACAAAACTCCACCAGGAGTATGTGCGTGGCTCTGTGGACGAGCAGCTTGATCGTTATCGAGCGGCCGAGCCGCGTGGAGAGTTTACTCTGGTGATTGCCGGTTGCGAGCAGAAGATCACGGATTCCATGGAGCTTGCGCGCGCCGAGATAGAGAGACGCCGGTCGGGCGGCGAGCGCTCAAAGGAAGCTGTCGCACAGGTTGCGCGCACCTATCGTCTACCTCGCAACGCGGTCTACGACCTGTGGCTGGAGGCCGCCCATGCGGCCGTCGACCCTTGACGGAACGCCGCTCGGGCGAGGCGATGGTATTATCCAGTGATGTGGCACGGGCAGGAAACCACCGCGGAGGAGCACGCTGGTTCCCGATACCCACGCGCACCTGGATGCGGAGGTCTTCGAGCAGGATCTCGATGCGGTCCTGGACCGTGCTGCTGAGGCGGGCGTCCAGCGCATTCTCGCTGTGGGTGAGTCGCTATCAAGTAGCCGGCGGGTCGTCGCACTGGCCCGGCGCTACGAAATGATCTACGCGGCCGTTGGTATACACCCCCACCGCGCCGCCGAATTTGAACGTGACGCAGAGGAGACTCATGCTCTCTTACGCGAACAGAAGGTAGTCGCAGTGGGTGAAATTGGCCTTGACTATAGCCGGGACCTGGTTCCCGCCGATCTACAACGATATGCATTTGAGACGCAGTTAGGCTGGGCGCACCGTTATGGCGTGCCTGCGAGCGTGCACAACCGAGATGCCGACACGGACGTTCTGCGTACCGTCGTCTCGAGCGGCGCGCAAGTCATACTCCACTGTTTTTCCGGAGATAGAGAATTCGCCTCAAAGGCGGTCGCAGCGGGATGTCTGGTCTCTTTCGCGGGAAACGTGACATTTCCCAAAGCCAGCGCCCTTCGGAGCGTCATTGAGACCATTCCCGACAGTGCGCTGCTGGTAGAAACCGACTCACCAGTTCTTGCACCACAAACCCATCGCGGCCGGCGAAACGAGCCATCGTATATCCAGGAAATCATGGAAACAGTCGCGAGCGCTCGCTCAACGGATTCCGCCACCATTGGTGACCTCGTGCGCCGCAATGCCGAGACGCTGTTTCGTTGGTCGGCGCCGTGACCGAGACAGCAACGCTTTTCGGACCAGTCGCTGACGCCATACCCCTTGTCGGTGATCGCCTGCGTAAGCTTGCGGTCGGACAACATTCGCTTCTCGGTGAGGCACTGGCATACGTTTTTGAATCTGAGGGGAAACGTATTCGTCCGGCACTCGTTATGCTGTCAGGGCGGCTAGGGACCTACGACGTGGACAGGCTGGTCACGCTTTCGGCATCGCTCGAGGCAGTCCACACAGCCACCTTGGTCCACGACGACACGATCGATCAAGCGCTCACTCGCCGCGGCCTGAGAACGGTGAATGCGGTATGGGATGCGAAAGTTGCAATTCTGATTGGAGACTTTCTCTTTGCTCAGTCAGCTTATCTGGCTGCCCAGCTTGACAACGTTAGGGTCATGTCGATGCTGAGCGAAACCGTCATGGCCATGAGCAGCGGAGAGCTCCAACAGTACGCATCGTCGCGAAACCGTGCCGTCGATGAGGCGGATTATCTCCAGCGCATCACGGGAAAAACGGCAAGCCTATTTGCCATGTGTTGTGGCGGAGCGGCTGTCGTGAGCGAGCAGAGCGAAGAGCAGATCGATGCCCTACGGAGCTTCGGGAACAACATTGGCGTCGGCTTCCAGATCGCGGACGATGTACTGGACTTT
>DASVZE010000041.1:0-3700 GCA_036391775.1 Chloroflexota bacterium
GGGAGGCGGTCGCAACTATATCGCGAACGACCCATCCAAGATCCCTCAAATCTTTTTGCGCGAGACCCGCACCGTGGCACGCCTGGGAATCGTCCCTGGAAAGTTCTTTCCACAGGAGCTCTCCGCCAACCCTATGGTGCGCGACTTGCGGCGTGTGGCTCCGTTGTATGGTTACATCGCGACAACGCCCAAGCCGGCGGCGGAAATCGTCCTGGCCAGTACCAGGCTTGATCCCGTCCTGGCCGCCTGGCAGTACGGTCTCGGCCGCTCGGTAGCCTGGACCAGCGATGCAGCCGGACTGTGGACCAAAGACTGGCTACGCGTGCCCAACGCCAATCGATTCTGGGCAAACCTGGCGTCCTGGGTCTTGCCGGCAGCAGGCACCAATCAGCTCTTTATTTCCGGGTCTAGCAGCCAGGGACAGGGACATATCTCGGTGACCATGCCGCCCTCAGTGGGTGCGAATCCCGGTGTGACAGCGCACATTCTCACGCCAGGTCTCCAAACCACCACGATTCAGCTCGAGCCTTCCTCCCCCGGCCAATTCGGCGGGTCCTTCCAGGAAGGAGCGCAGGGCGCGTACTTCGTCACGGTAGAAGCACGTGGAGCGGGTCACGCGGAGGCGGGGCAAATTGGTATGGATGTGCCCTATTCCCCCGAATATCGCAGCACCGGCCTCAACCTGTCCTTCTTGCGATCTCTCGCAGCAGCAGGCGGAGGCAGCATCATCACTCATCCACAAGACGCATGGAAGGGCAATTTGCAGCCGGTTCTGGCAGAGTATGACGTAACACTCTGGCTCCTCTTGCTGGCTGTGCTGCTGCTTCCCGTTGATGTCGGCGTGCGCCGGCTGGTGGTGAGCCGCCGCGAGCTGGCCGCCATTCTGGAAGCGCTTCCGTTCCGACGCACCGCCTATTCAGACCGGGAAGCAATTAATCCAGTGGTGGGAGCTCTCCGCCGGCGCCGCTCGCAACGCGATTCATTTGCCCCCGAGGCCATTGCCGAAGCACGCGCATTTGCGGTGCCGCCCCGCATTTCGCCGTCGAACAACCGCCGGATGGACGGACGAATATCGCCCTCCGGGTCTTCGACCCCGAGCGTGCGCTCGTCGGACGTCTCTGCTGCGACAGTTCAGGGGCACGAGAACGCGGACGAGGAGTCCGTGGCAAGCAAACTATTGGCGGCTAAACGAAACAAGGGGTAACGACGTCCGCGTTCTCCTTCGGAGACACCAACCGGACTACTTCGAACGTGCCGCCGGTTCTCGCACAGTGTGTACGTTCGACGCCTTGACGCTCCAGCCTGCATACCCTAGAGTCGGCGGTAGCGAGGAGGAACGACAGGCTCATGAGCAGCCCGACCGTTAGGGGTGTGGAGCGCGCTCTGATTCAGCAGCGAGAGCGACTCGAAACACTGACCGAGATAAGCCGCGTCGTTTCAGCGACGCTAGACCTTCGCACGCTTTACGACACCATCTACCAGCAGGTTGGGCGTGTGATGGACACGACGCGTTTCTTTATCGCTCTGCACCGTCCCGACCACAACATGATTCAGCTGCCGTACCACCGGGAGGATGGCGAGCTAGGAATCGATGCCGAGATTCCGTATGGCAAGAGCGTGACGACCTCGGTCATAGAGCAGGGAATCGCTCTTCTTTTCCGCAACAGTGACGACTACAGCACCTTTGCGCACAAAAACCAGCTTCCCGAGATCACGATCGGTGATGAGGGAAGCCAGTCCATGATCTTCGTGCCTCTCAACACGGGCAGTCGAACCATCGGGGCGATGAGTGTGCAATGTACGGCACGGGACGTGTATACCCCCGACGACGTGCAAACACTCTCCGTTATCGCATCGCAGGCAGCGGTAGCGATTGTCAATGCTCGACTCTACCGGCAAGGTGAGGCCCTGCTGCAGGCCGCAAACAAGATCAGCAGCTCACACGGTCTTCAGGCGGTGCTGGACGCCATTCTGAACGGAATGTATGACGTTATGTCATACAGCTTTGCCACGATCTTCTTACCGAACTTTGCACAGGAAAGGCTTGAGATCGTCGGCGCAGCGGGTGAGGCTGCTCTCCAGCGGCGAGGTGCTCTCACGGTCGATTTTGGAAAGGGCGTAACAGGTCGTGTCTTTGCCACTGGAAACCCGATGATTGTCTCCGACGTTCGGCTACATTCTGACTACATCGGGGACGGTGTGACCGAAGTTGGTTCGGAAATCGCGGTTCCTCTCAAGCACAATGACACTGTTATCGGCGTGCTCAATGTCGAGCGCTCCGAGGTAGATGCGTTCACGCGCGAGGACCTCAACCTGCTCACTCTCTTTGCCAGCCAGGTGGCTCTGGCAATCGAGAACGCTCGCCTCTTCAGCGAACAGGAGAACCGTGTATTCGAGCTTCAAACTATCCAGAGCATCGTCCAGAAGCTGACCCCGCTCCACGACCCGGCATTTATCGCCGACTTGATCGACCGAGAGCTCAAAGCACTCATCGACTATCACTCCTGCCGGCTATTCGTTCTTGACCAGGCGGAAGACCGCCTTCTCCCCATGAATGAGGCGGCAAACGATCGACCTGGATGGCAGCCACGAGTCGGCGAAGGCATCACGGGATGGATCGCCCAACGCGGTCAACCGGTTCTTATTGAAAACACCCTGGAAGATACGCGTGTTACCCAGATCCCGGGCACACCACGACGGGTAGAGTCACTGGTGGGCGCCCCATTAGTGTATGAAGGGCGCGTTCGAGGCGTGATCACCCTCTCGAAGCTGGGTGTCGGCCAGTTTGACCGCAACTCCCTACGCCTGTTGGAGATCGTCGCGGCCCAGACTGCAATTGCGTTCGATCGCGCACGACTCTACGACGAGCTTAAGACTGATGCCGTTACGGATGATCTGACCAAGCTCCATAATCGCCGCTACCTATTGGAAAGATTTCGAGAAGAACGGTCGCGCGCGGTACGGAATCAGCACGCACTGGCCGTTATCATGCTGGATATCGACAAGTTCAAGAGCGTAAACGACACATATGGCCACGATGCGGGAGACGTTGTCCTTTGCGAGCTGGCCGATGTGGTCCGGCGAATCGTTCGCGCCGAGGATATCGTGGCGCGCTACGGCGGCGAGGAGTTTTGTGTCCTCCTGCCGGAGACGTCATTTGATGGTGTCGATGAGGCAGCGGAACGCCTGCGATCCACAGTGGAATCGCATCTGCTTCCCCACCGTGCCGGCATTCGACAGATCACTGTGAGCGTGGGAGTGTCATTGCTGGAGGTGGGAGATTCTGGGACGGAGGTGCTGACTCGAGCCGATCAGGCACTGTATCGTGTCAAGGCGGAAGGCGGCAATCGAGTATGTATTCTCCATGGAGAAACACCGCACTTCAATGAAGAGAAGAGCGGTGACGCTGGAGATGATGTCGCTGCTCCGAGCGCCAGTGAGGAGATCGCTGACCTGCGTCGAGCCGAGGCAGCATTACATCATCAGGCGCTGTATGACTCGTTAACCGGACTTCCGAACCGAACCCTTTTGATTGATCGACTGCAGCAAGCGGTCCTGACCAGTAATCGAGAAAGCGCGCCTGTCGGTCTACTGCTCATGGACCTTGACCGATTCAAGGATCTCAACGACGCGCTGGGTTATAGCGTCGGAGATCGGCTTCTGCGCGAGATTGCCGGGAGGTTGCGGTCGATGCTGAGAG
>DASVZE010000042.1:0-1599 GCA_036391775.1 Chloroflexota bacterium
GCACGACAACTGTCTATTCTGTGTTACACACTTCCCGCATATCTCCCTACTCCTGCTCCGCGGGAGAAGGGCTGGGGATGAGGGTGCTGTAACCACTCACAGTTCATAGCTCTGTACATGCACACCACACCTATTCCACTCTTGCTCGCCGCCGCGGCTACCGTGGGCTTCTTGCACTCGATCCTTCCGGATCACTGGGTGCCATTGGCGGTTATCGCACGCACCCAGCGCTGGAGCGTGGTACATACGGCTCGCATCAGTCTCCTCGCGTCGATCGGTCATGTGCTGACGTCGATTATCCTTGGCGGCATCATCGCCGTCATCGGCCTGCAATTTCGGCACACGTTCGAAACGCAGCAAGGTCACATCGTCGGCGCCATTTTAGTTTTGACCGGCATCGGATTCCTGGTCTGGTCTCTGACGGGCCATGGACATGAGCATTCGCATGGGCACGAGCATGACCATGACCACGAGCACCTCGGCACCCCGGGCCACCCCACTGCGGATCACAAGCGGGAGCACCACGAGACCAATGCTTCTCGACCTCTGATCCGGCGGTTCGCCGCCATCGCCGTTCCCTTCGGCGCTGCCGCTTCGCCAGACCTGACCATTCTCCCGGTTGCCCTTGCCGCGAGTGCCGTGGGAGTCGGGGTCGTGGTCGGGACGCTCGTCGCCTTCTCCGCTGTTACCTTGACGACTTTTGTCGTGCTTACCGTCGTGGCCACCCTGGCGGGCTACCAGGTCAAGGGTGAGTGGCTCGAGGACCACGGCAATCTGCTTACCGCTATTGTCTTGATCGCGATCGGCATCGCTGTCTACCTCGGCCTCTAACCACGGTCTGCCAGAACTCCGACATACACTGGTCATAGCCCCTTCCGTACCCTTCATGGCTCACAGCCCATACATAAAAGGTAGGATTCATGACAGAACAACGATGGACGGCGGTCGACGACTATTTCACGGATCTGCTGGTGCAGGCCGACCCGGCGCTCGATGCGACGCTCGAGAGCATCGCCGCGTCCGGCCTGCCGCCAATCCAGGTGGCGCCAAACCAGGGAAAGCTGCTGATGATACTGGCCGCTGCAATGCAGGCGCGCACCATCCTGGAGATCGGTACGCTGGCCGGCTACAGCACCATCTGGCTGGCGCGAGCTCTACCTTCGGACGGCCGGCTGATCACGCTGGAGGCCGATCCCAAGCATGCCGAGGTGGCGCGAGCCAATATCGCGCGCGCCGGTCTGGCGGACCGCGTGGACGTACGACTGGGCGATGCGCAAGAAACGCTGCCGCGCCTGGTCGACGAGGGTCATGGCCCGTTCGATCTGATCTTTATCGATGCTGATAAGACCGGCTACCCGAACTACTTCGCGTGGTCGCTCAAGCTCTCTCACCGCGGCAGCCTGATCGTGGCGGACAATGTGGTGCGCGACGGCGCGGTGGCCGATCCCGATAGCTCGGATCCCAATGTTCAGGCAGTGCGCCGCTTCACCGAGGTGGTCGCGGCCGAGCCGCGGGTAAGCGCCACAGCGATCCAGACCGTCGGCAGCAAAGGTTATGACGGGCTTGCCCTGGCGGTTGTCATCGAGGAGGGTACTCTCA
>DASVZE010000043.1:0-9335 GCA_036391775.1 Chloroflexota bacterium
GGAAAGAGCCTTGCGGGACTGCGAGAGAACGAGCGCTTTTTGCGTCAAAACGACCGACGGCTTGTGTCTGGAGTGGTGGGTGCCCACGCTAGCTTCACACTTGAGGACAGCACGCTTACGGACCTGTCCGAGTTAGCCGCTGAATATGACGTCGGCGTACATATTCATGTGGCGGAGGATATGTGCGATCAGGCTGACTCGCTGCGACGATCCAACAAGCGGGTTGTGGAGCGACTGGCCCAATCGGGGATCTTGACCGATCGGGCGATAGCCGCTCACGCGGTTCATCTGGATGGTACGGAGATAGGCTTACTTCAGTCGTCAGGTTCTTGGATAGCACATAACTGCCGGTCCAACATGAACAATTCGGTTGGTCGATCTCCCGTCAGCTTGCTAGGGGATCGCGTCATACTCGGGACGGACGGTCTCGATGGAGACATGTTCACCGAAACTCGGACAGCATTCTTGCGTTCCCGAGAGGACAAGCTGGACACGATGGCTGGCGATTTCATCTCCATGCTCTCCGCCGGTGCGAGCTGTGCAACCGATATCTTTGGCCAACCCATTGGCGGGATGCAACCTGGAAGTGCGGCTGATCTGGTTATCCTGGACTACGACTCCCCGACTCCTCTCACTGCCGACAACATTGCGTGGCATTGGATCTTCGGGTTTTCTCCGGCTATGGTCGAAAGTGTGATGGTGGGAGGACGATGGATCATGCGTAACCGTGAATTCCGCGGTCTGGACGAAGAAAAGGTGCGTGCGGAATCCAGAAACCAAGCGAAGCGACTGTGGGACCGCATGCAGGAGCTGTAAATGTGGAAGCTTAAGGAGTACATACGACCCGACTCGGTCACTGAGGCGGTAGCAATCAAGCAGCACCATGGCCCGCGGGCTGCCTACCTTTCCGGGGGATCAGACTTGATGGTTTGCCGTCCCGAAGACATCGAGACCGTGATCGACATCCGGCACATCGGCCTGGGTTACGTCCGCGACGAAGATGATGCGCTTGTCATTGGGGGCGCTGCTCTGTTGCGGGACGCAGAAGCGCGCGCCCGACACGTCGCGGGCGGGATGCTCACAGCCGCCTTCCGCGACACCGCGCCCTGGCTCATTCGAAATGTTGCGACTGTCGCGGGCAACATCGCAAATGCCTCACCGGCCGCGGACAGCGTCCCCGCGCTTATCGCGCTGGATGCGCGGATCGTCGTCTCCGGGACGTCCGAGCAAATGCCGGTACATGACGTATTCGCAGGTCCTCATCAAACAAATCTGGGTAATGCGCTTATTGAGCAAATTCGCGTGCCGTCTTCCTCCCACTCAGTACGGGCGAAATTCTTCAAGCTTGCCAGAAGCGCGTCAGACATAGCTCTGGTTAACCTGGCTGTTTCATGCGACATACAGGATGGTGTCTTTCACAGAGTGCGTATTTCGCTTGGAGCAGTTGCGCCTATACCCGTTCGCGCCGTCTTGACCGAGTCTTTACTGGAGGGACAGGCGGTGAGTCGCGATCTCTTGTGGGAGGCCGGCGAAACGGTGAAAAAGGAGATCACTCCGATCAGTGATTGGCGAGCGTCCGCGCAGTACCGAAGCCGGATGAGTGGTGTTCTGTTGAGGCGCGCGCTGGAGTCGTTCACAACGCCGGAGGAAAGGAACCTCAACGCATGAGGATTGCGCTCTCAGTCAATGGCAGTGTCGTGGAGTGGGAGATAACAGCAGGCGAAACATTGCTGGACGCGATACGCCGCCATAATTTAACTGGAACAAAGCGTGTTTGCGAATCGGGCGAATGTGGAGCGTGCGCAGTCATGCTCGATGGCCTGGCGGTTGACAGCTGTATACTCCTGGCTGCACAGGCAGACGGTGGCGAGCTTGTAACGGTAGAGGGCATCGAGCGCGACGGAAGGCTGCATCCGGTCCAGGAGGCATTCGCCCGCAATGGGTCGGTTCAATGCGGATTTTGCATCCCCGGGATGATCGTGACCGCCGCCGCATACCTTCAGGAGAACCCAAATCCAAGCGAGGAAGATATTCGCCATGTCTTTGTCGGAAACCTTTGCCGTTGCACCGGTTACAAGAAACCCATCGAAGCCGTGTTAGAGGCATCAAGGTCGGGGAGGGCAGAGCTGTGATCGATGGAACGACTATGGTCGGGAGCAGGGCGCCGAAGGTAGATGCCGTAAAGCTGGTTACTGGTCGCGGCACGTACACTGACGACGTGCTCATGTATGGTCTATTACACGCGAAGATTGTGAAGAGCCCACATGCGCATGCCCGGATCGTGCACATCGACACGTCGAGAGCCGAAGCGGCTCCGGGCGTTCATGCTGTTATTACGCACCGAGACGTACCCCGTATCCCGTACACCAGTGCCGGGCAATCCTGGCCCGAGCCGTCACCGTATGACATGTATATTCTCGATCGAAAAGTGCGGTTCGTCGGCGACGCCGTCGCGGCCGTGGCCGCCGAGTCGAGAGATGAAGCGGAATACGCGGCAGGTCTGGTCGATGTCGAATATGAAATCCTGCCGGCTGTTCTCGACATGCAAGATGCGATGAAGCCCCATGCTCCGGTAATCCACGACGAAGAGGAAAGCTACGGAATCTTCGACGCTTCGCGCAACATCGCCGCGCATATCGATACCGAAGTCGGTGATATTGAGCTCGGTTTCAAACAGGCAGACATGGTGATCGAGAACGACTTCTCGGTGCAATACCAGCAGCACACGTGCCTCGAGCCGCACGTCACGATTTGCTTCTGGGACGAAGATCAACGTCTGGTCGTCCGCACGAGCACCCAGATACCGTACCACTGTCGCCGTATGCTGGCCTTTGCCCTGGGCATACCGGTACGCAGGGTCCACGTTTTGAAGCCACGGGTCGGAGGCGGATTTGGAAACAAACAGGAAGTCGTGACAGAGCCTCTGGCGGCGGTCCTGGCCATGAAGACGGGACGGCCGGTCAAGCTCGAATACACCAGGACTGAAGAATTCACCATCGCACGCATGCGTCATCCGCAACACATCAAGATGAAGACAGGTGTTCTGCATGACGGATCAATTACCGCGAACTCTATTCGCGTACTCACAAATACCGGTCCATACGGTACCCACGCGCTGACCGTGACGGGCAATACAGGTACAAAACCATTGCCCCTGTATCGCAGTCAGAATATGCAGTTTTACGCCGACATCGTATACACAAATCTGCCAATTGCGGGCGCGTTTCGGGGATACGGCGCGCCGCAGGGCTTCTTCGCCATGGAGGTCCACATGGACCATGTCGCAGAGGCTCTCCACATGGACCCGGTCGACTTCCGAAAGCAGAATCATATTCGGAAGGGTGAAACAGATCTAATGAGCGCAAAAGCCGGCGAGGGAGCGGGCAAAAAAGCACGTGTCATTCACAACTCGGGCCTTCCGGAGTGCATCGACAGGGGGGCGGAAGCCATCGGCTGGCATGAGAAACGCGGAAAGCCCGGCAACGGCGCAAAACGGCGTGGCGTGGGCATGTGCATCCTCATGCAGGGCAGCGGAGTCGCGGGGGACGAGCTTGCCGCCGCGTCTTTGAAGATGAATGAAGACGCATCATTCAATTTGATGGTCGGCTCAGCCGATATTGGGACGGGCAGCGATACGACACTCGGCCAAATCGCGGCCGAAGTATTGGGTGTGCCCCTGGAAAACATCCTGGTGAAATCCGGTGATACCGACGACATCTCGTTTGATTACGGTGCATATGCAAGCAGCACCGCGTATATAACCGGGACCTGCGTGCTGAAGGCTGCGTAGGACGCTCGCCAGCAGATTGTTGCCGTGGCCGCCCGCATGATGGACGAAGACCCGGAAGGACTCCTGGTGCACGATTGTCGGGTCTCATCACTCGCCGGAAAATCTATCACGTTGCAGGAAGTCGCCATGGAGTGTCTTTACGGAGAAGATAAGCGACTAATCATGGGCCGGGGCCACCACGCTACCAAGGAAAGTCCTCCGCCGTTTTGCGCGATGTTTGCCGAAGTAGAGGTCGATACCGAAACGGGTCAGGTGCGGCCGATCCACATCGTCGCGGCTGTTGACGTGGGTAAGGCGATCAACCCTGACGTCTGTGAGGGACAGGTCGAGGGTGCTGTCACTCAGGGACTCGGGTATGCGTTGACCGAGGAGATTCAGGTTGGTTCTGACGGGCACGTGCTCAATCCGACGTTCATGGATTACAAGATCTTTTGTTCCGCTGACATGCCGAGGTTAACGACCATCCTCGTGGAGGCAGAAGAACCAACCGGACCGTTTGGTGCGAAGAGTGTGGCAGAAATCGCCATTAACGGACCTGCCCCCGCCATATCGAACGCTATTTATGATGCTATCGGCGTGCGGATGCACTCCCTTCCAATGACGCCCGAGAAGGTGCTTGCTGGTCTTGATGTGAGAGCCGGCCGCGCGATGTAGGTGCTCCCACATGGACAGCCGCGGGTCCGCCAGGTGCACCTGGGCCATTCCTTCCCAAAAAGATTGAAAAGTACTTTTGACCTTGCTTATCGAGTTGCAGGAGGAAAATGTGTCGTTCTCGGTTGATTGGACTCGGCGCGCGACCGTCGCTGACAGCATTCTCGAAACCGCCGGGCTGACTCCACTCGTGCGATTGCGGAGAGTCGTCACAGACACGGACACCGAGATTCTGGTCAAGCTCGAGTATTACGGTCCGAGCGGCAGCGTGAAGGATCGCATCCTTCCACACATTCTCCAGCAAGCGGAGAAGCGCGGTGAATTAAGGCCGGGCATGACAATCATCGAAGCGACGACGGGCAACACCGGTATTGCCACTGCCATGTGTGGCGCTGCAAAGGGCTACAGTGTGGTCATCGTCATGCCGGCGGGCATGAGCGACGAGCGCAAAAAGGCGGTCCAGGCGTATGGAGCTCAACTGGTCCTCACGCCGGGCGCTGAAAGCGACGTCGATCTTGTGCTGCGGAAAGTCAGCGAGCTCAAGCAGGAGAGACCGGAGACATTCTTTGAAGTGTCCCAATTTTCCAATGCAAACAACGTGACGGCCCACTATGTGACCACTGCGCCTGAAATCTGGGAGCAGACGGGACACCGACTGGATGCATTCGTGGACGCGCAGGGCACCGGTGGCACCCTGAGTGGTGTAGCGCGCTATCTGAAAGAACGAGACGACACCGTCCGCGCGTACGCTATCGAACCGTCGGAGTGTCCGATACTCGCTGGAGGCGGATGGGGCGCCCACCGCATCGAGGGCATTGGGGACGGATTCATCCCGGACAATCTCCACCTTGATCTGCTCGACGGAGTGATCGAGGTATCGTCGGACGAGGCCATCGATATGGCGCGCCGGCTGGCCCGGGAGGAGGGCATCTTTTGCGGCATCTCGTCCGGTTGTAACGTCGCGGGAGCCCTTAAGCTGGCCCACGCTCAACCGGAGCTCGAGCGAATCGTGACCATGGTTTCCGATAACGGTCTCCGCTATCTCTCCACGGAGTTGTGCGGCGCGGACAAGCCAATCGACGTGCCTGTTCGCGAGCATCCGACCCAACAAAGCGATCAGCAAAAGTTGAGCCGCCACCCACTGGCAGTCATTCGATAGAAGCTTGAGACGCATATACTCCGCAAAGCGACCAAAGGAGACGAGTGGTGAAGACCACCCTGCAGGGTAAGGATTACATTGCTACTCACGACTGGGAAACAGAGGAACTAGACTCTCTGCTCGACGGGGCTTCCGATCTGAAGCGGCGTTTTGCGCTCGGTGAACCGACGCGAATATTGCCCGACAAGACGCTTTTTATGATCTTTTTCGACAAGTCCACGCGAACTCGGAACGCATTCGAAGCGGGAATGACCCAGCTCGGGGGCCACGCGCACGACCTCACACCTGACGTTATGCAGATCTCGCATGGCGAGAGTCCCAAGGATACCGGGATCATTTTGTCCCGATACGGCCACGGCATCGCCATACGCCATGACCTCGAGCCAGGTGCAGGCGACTCGTACATCCGGGAGGTGGCCAGGTATGCCGACGTACCGGTCATAAACCTGCAATCCGACGTCGACCATCCGACACAGACACTGGCTGACCTGATGACCATCCGCGAGAAGTTCCGCGAGGGCATTCGTGGCTTACGAATCGCTGTTTCCTGGGCATATGCGCCCAGTTATGCCAAGCCTATGTCCGTTCCCCAAGGACTCGTATGGCTTTTGACCAGGTTCGGATTGGATGTAGTGCTGGCTCATCCTCCTGAGTACAAGCTCATGAGTCACATTGTTGACGATGCTCGTTCCAATGCTGAGCTTTCCGGAGGAAGCTTTACCATCGTCAATGACATGGACTCGGCGTTCGAAGGCGCCGATATTGTCTATCCCAAGAGCTGGGGAATCGAGGAGCTATTCTCACGTCCTCAGGAGGCACTGGCAGTATCCGAACGCTACAAGAGCTGGATCTGTGATGAGCGCCGCATGGCACTGGCGCACCGCCATGCAATCTACATGCACTGCCTGCCGGCGGATCGAGGATATGAGGTCACCGATTCTGTAATCGACGGACCACAATCGGTGGTCTATGACGAGGCAGAGAATCGATTACATACGGCGAAGGCCATCATGGCACTAACTATGGGAGGCAACGGGAGCGTTTCTTCGGATGCGTAGGCGCTGGGTTGCTATTGCGCGGGGAGATGAGCCGGCCGACCTTGTGCTGGCCGGCGGACACGTGCTGTCCGTCTTCACAGGGGAAGTCTTTAGCGCAAATGTCGCAATCGCCGAGGGCCACATTGTGGGTGTCGGAGATTACCGAGGACCAAACGAATTTGACGTCACCGGCAAGATTCTCATTCCCGGGCTCATCGACGGCCACTGTCACATCGAGAGCTCGAAGCTGAATGTCGACGAGTTTGCTCGAGCCGTGTTGAAACACGGGACGACCTCAGTCGTCGTGGACCCACATGAGATGGCGAACGTCCTGGGAACAGCCGGAGTGGAATACATGCTGGCCGCGAGCAAGGGCTTACCGCTCGGCGTCTATGTCATGATGCCGTCCTGCGTTCCAGCGAGCCGGTTCGAATCTCCAGCAGAAGCGCTTGAAGCGTGCGACTTTGCCGAACTCCTCCAGCGCCAGAGGGTTATCGGTATCGCGGAAATGATGAACTATCCCGCAGCCATCGCAGCCGCACCTGACGTGATGAGCAAAATGGCAATCACCGATTACCGCCGTATAGACGGTCACGCGCCGGATGTTCATGGCCGCGACCTCAACGCCTATATCGTTTCCGGTCCGGGAAGCGACCACGAATGCACGACGCTGGACGAGGCGCTCGAAAAGAAGAGGCTCGGCATGTGGATCATGATGCGCGAAGCAAGCATGATCCGAAATCTGGTGGATCTTCTGCCTCTCGTAACAGAATATGGCACCGACAACTGCATGTTCGTCACCGACGATCGTGAGGCAAGCACGCTGCTAACCGAGGGTCACATGAACTCGATGGTGCGCACCGCGGTTGCACATGGCATACCAACAGGTGACGCGGTCAAGCTTGCGTCGCTCAACGTGGCCCGCTATCACAGCTTGACGTTTCAGGGCGCTGTTGCTCCCGGCTACCAGGCAGATATCGTCGTGTTGCCGGATCTCGCGACTTTCCAGCCTGATGCCGTATTCAAAACGGGTAAGCTGGTTGTCCATAACGGTGATGTAGTGGCGTTCGGCCGCTCCGAAATTCCGGACAGTGTGACACAAACTGTACATGTGGGACCGATTGACAGCTCAGCTTTCAGGATTCGATCCTCTGGGAGCGATCAGGTTCGCGTGATCGAGATTGTGCCAGACCAGGTTGTAACCCGCGCGACGGTCGGCAGAGTGAGAGAAGAGAACGGATATCTGCTGTCCGATCCTGCGACGGACATACTGAAGATTGCCGTCGTTGAAAGGCACCACGCGACCGGCCGGGTTGGACTGGGCTTCGTCCGGGGATTCGGTTTGCGCAGCGGAGCCTTTGCCTCGACGGTCGCTCACGATGCGCACAACATTGTTGTCGTCGGTACCAACGACCGCGATATGGCCTCGTGTGTTGACAGGTTAAAAGCGATAGGCGGCGGATTGGTTGCCTGTCAAGATGGCGACGTCGTGGGCGAACTGACACTTGAAATAGCCGGCTTGATGAGCTCGCTTCCCGCTGAAACGGTGGCGAACCACCTGGCTCTACTGGAGAGCAGACTTCACGCTATGGGAGTCAAGGTGCGGACGCCATTCATGTACCTGGGCTTTATGGCTCTGTCGGTCATTCCTGAATTGCGCGTCACGGATCAAGGGCTGATCGACGTGCGGACTTTTCGACGGGTTCCTCTGAGCGTTTCGTGACTTCACTCCTGCTCTCGCGGTGCCGAGTGGTTGCATGTATGGACAGCAGCCGCGCAGAGCTTCGCGATCATTCCATCGCGGTCGAGGACGGGTGGATTACCGGGGTTTCTGCGGGCTCGCCCGATAGAGAGTTTGATCAGCGAATCGATTGCCGGCGCTTTCTTGCCGTACCCGGCTTTATCAATACGCACCATCACCTTTACCAAACACTTACCAGAGGATTTGCTCAGAGCCGTGGTCAACCGCTGTTCAGCTGGCTGAAGGAGCTGTACCCGATCTGGTCAGGTCTAGATGAGACTATGATTCGGGCGTCCACCCGTGCAGGCCTGGCCGAGCTGGCACTGAGTGGCTGTAGCACGTGTGCCGATCATCTCTACGTCTTTCCTCGCGGAAGCGACAGCTTTGTCGATGCGCAAGTGGAGGAAGCGAGAGCAATTGGACTTCGCTTCTGCGCTACGCGAGGAAGCATGGACCTTAGTCAGAAAGACGGGGGGCTTCCGCCGGATTCGGTGGTGCAGGCTCGGATTCAGATTCTGAGGGACAGTGAAAGACTGGTGAGCGCGTACCATGACAGCTCACCCGGCGCCATGACACAGATCGCCCTTGCCCCGTGTTCGCCGTTTTCCGTCACCCCTGAGCTAATGATGGAAACCGCCGGTCTTGCCCGTGATCTGGGCGTCCGTCTTCACACGCACCTTGCAGAGACCCTCGACGAAGAAAGATACAGCCGGGAGATGTTCGGATCGTCGCCGGTTGAGCTGCTGGATCGATTGGGCTGGCTTGCGGAAGACGTGTGGCTTGCCCACTGTGTCCACCTGTCGGGCCAGGATGTCGACATGTTTGCAGAAAAGAAAGTTGGAGTTGCCCACTGTCCCACTTCCAACATGCTGCTTGGCTCGGGTCTCGCTCCGGTGCGAGCCATGTTGGACGCTGGAGTAGCAGTGAGTCTGGGGGTCGACGGGAGCGCCTCTAACG
>DASVZE010000044.1:0-3725 GCA_036391775.1 Chloroflexota bacterium
CGGCAATCTCCGCGGCCATTCCGCTCAGCAGCACACTCAGGAACAGGCCGAGGACGCCATATGCACCGGTAACAATTTTGCCCACAATCCCCCCGACGAACCTTGATCGGCCGCTATCGTAACCGCGGCCTGTTAGCCGGCGATTAGTTCACGAAGTCTTCGGTCAGCCAGGTGGTGGTGCCGCTCTGGTAGAGACCAATTCCCACACGGTGGAACTGCGGGTTCAGGATGTTGCACGCGTGATTGGCCGTCGAGGCGCAGACTGAAGCATTATGCGGCTCGCTCATCATCAGCTTGTCGAGCCCTTTCAGATCCTGCATCTCATCGCCGCTGGCCGACATACCGACGTTCTCGCCTGCCGTGCTGTACCGCATACAGATGTTGCGAGGAAACGACGCCTTCGGGTCCCTGGAGTTGGTGTGCCAGATGGTGCCGGTCTGAGCCATGGCCACGGAATGGCCCAGCGAGCCCACACAGGCGGCGTAGCCGTTGGTCTGCGTCATGGTCAGCTTCAAGGGTGCCAACCCGGCTGCGTGGCGATCATGGTTAAGGATGGTGAGCATGGCGTGAATGCAGCCCGACTGCGTTCCGGGGCAGGCAACCGGCACCGTTGGAGCTCCTGCCGCGAGGGCCCGGACGGGTCCCATCTGGCAAAGAAGCAGCGAGCCAAGCGCCGCCGCAACTGTAAGTGAACGTCTGACCACTGTTTCCGTCCTTTGGTAGGGCAGCTGGGCAGCCGTTCGGAATCGCGCGCTCGGCAGCCCGGCCGGCTCTGTAAGCCCCGTGGCTTTGCGTCCCCGCCTCGCGGCGAGTTTGCCTTTGTCGGACAGATCCATCCCTGATCCGTCGCGTGCATGTTATGTCAGCGGCGGCGATCGGACAATACGCGGGGGTTACGGTTCAGTTAAACTGTGCCGAAGTTCCACACGGCGCACTGTGGCCGTCATGGAGATCGACACTATTACCCCGCGTTTCCTCCTTGCCCCAGCGCTTGCTCTGATTCTTGCGGCAAATCTTGGCATTCCCCGCATCGCCTCCGCCGGGTCGCACCACCAGAACCGCCCTCTTGTCGTGGTCCTGGATCCTGGTCATGGGGGGGTCATGCACTACGGTGACGAATCCGGAGCGGTGGATGCGACGGGCACACTCCTGGAAAAGACCATGACTCTCGAGGTAGCCACGGCCGCCGCCAAAGACCTTCGCGCCATGGGGTATCGCGTCTATCTGACGCGCACGCGCGACCAGGCGGTCAACACCCCGGCACGTGACTGGAACAACGATGGCAAGGTCAACCATATCGACGAAATGGATGCGCGTACCGTCTTCGCCAACAGGCATCACGCGGATGTCTTCGTCTCCATCCACTTTGACGGCAGCTCCGATCCCTCGATCCACGGAACACACAGCTATTACTGTCCGGCGCGGCCCTTCTGGCGCAAAAGCGAGCTATTGACTACCGACATCACAACCTCGATCGTGAGTGCGCTGCGGCGAGCCGGCTACCCGGACACGAATAACGGAGTGCAAACCGATGTGGCCGACGTTGTGGCACAGACGTGGGCCGATTACCCCTGGTTTCTTGTGCTCGGCCCGTCGCGCTATCACCGGGTCGTGGGTACCAACATGCCCGGTGCCCTGGTCGAGACCCTCTATATGTCCAGTCCGCGCGATGCGCTCGCCATGCGGAAACCGGCGATCGTGGCCGCCATGGCACGAGGCTACGCCGCCGGTATTCAAGCGTATCTTAAAGCAACTACAAAGTAGGTCGACCTATGCGCCGCCTACCTATCGTTGTCGGGGATGCAGGGAAAGTGCGCATCTATAGCCACCGTCCTCCAGGAGAATTTCCCCTCTCCCGCACAGCAGGAGAGGGGGCCAGGAGGTGAAGGTGCGACGATTCTATCTGGCCGGGCTCTTGCTTCTAGCTCTGATCGCCGTCCTGGCATTTGTTATCTGGCAGAGCTCGAGAGGGCCGAGCGCCGCCGATCAGGCGCAGAATGCTGCCCTGAGCTATGCCCGAAGCTATATGGCCTGGTCCAGCGGTCCCCAGGTCCAGAGTCTTCACATCGTCCCCCTGCGTGATGTCGAGCAGACGGTGCGCGCCTATGTGCGTGTGCCGTACCGCGACGTCAAGATCGGCGACTTACTCGCGCATCACAATCCGGCCAGGCGTATCGCCGTGGTGGACTTGCACGGCGTCTTCAACACGTTGCCGCCGGATGAAGGGGTGGTCGCGCCGGGAGATGTGCTGGTCCTGGTCGACGCCGGAACCGACAAAGTGCTGCTGCTCACCCTGTAAGTGCGATGCGTTTATACCTCTGTAAGAAGTTCTTGCCTGCGGACTCAAAAGGTCGGTACCCTCAGCATGGTGGGAGGATATCGCCGTGGCAGATGGGCGCTCGCGTGCCGCCCGGGCGATCGGTTGACCGGCCGGATCTGTGTTTCCTCTCCGCCAACCTATGTGACGCTCGATGGCCGGATGCCCGGCGCCCATTCCCGCCAATCTCCGTTATGCAATCTCCGTTATGAAGGTACGTATGAAGCGTGTTCTGCTTTCGCTCCTGTTCGGGGGATTCTCGCTCAGTCTGCTGCCTGCTGCTGTCTCTGCCGCCTCCCCCCCAGTCACGGCCCAATACGTCTGTTTGATCGTGCTGGATGCCGGCCGGCCTGACTACATCACCCGGAACCTCAGCGCCATGCCCAATATGCGCGCATTGCTGCCGCAGGGGAGATGGTACGACCGTGCGTGGGTGGGGAGCTTGATGAGTATTACCCCACCGGATCACGCGGTCATAGGCACCGGCTCTCTGCCCAAAGACAACGGTGGTCTGGTGAACTGGGATTGGGGCATCCATGCCACCGGCAAGATCTCGCCGACTCTGCAAGCAAAGCAGAACTATCAGAACAACTGGGCATTCCAGCTCATCAAGAACTCGGGCACGCCAACCCTTGCCGGCGTCATACACAGAAAGTACCCCGCCGGGCTGGTCATCGCCGGCAGCGGCGCGCACTTCCACGCCGCCGGCCCCATGGGTGGTCCGGACGCCAACTGGATCTTCTCCTACGACCGCCTCAACGGCAATTGGGCGCCGTACACGCTGGGGCCGCACCAGGTTCCGTCGCGCCTGCTCAACGACCCAACGCTGCGCAAGCCGCTGGTGAGCAGCAATAAGAGTACGGTTCCCACGCTGTACGATCCCCTGCTCCTGGGACAGCAGGACAGCCTGGTAGTCAACTTTGCCATCAAGTCGCTTCAGCAGTACCGTCCCCGCGGTATGCTGCTCAATCTTCCGGAAGTCGATACCATCGGGCACTGGTCGCACCACTGGTATCCCGACGAGGGCATTCTCTATAAGTCGTTCGACCAGGACCTGGGGCGCCTGATTGCCGCCTACAAAGCGGCCGGCATCTACAACCAGACCCTCTTCGTGATCACCGCCGACCACGGCATGATCCAATCTCCGCACCGTGTACTGGACCGGGACGGCGTGATCAGCCTGATCCGGAGCACGCTGGGGCAGAAGTCCATCATTCTGACCAACGGTGGTGGGTCGGCCGGCCCCACCATGACCTCTATCTGGCTCAAAAACCCGGCCAACAACGCCCGCATGGCCAAGATCATTTACAACCATCACTTCGACAACGTATCGGCCGTGTTCTATATGCAGCACAAGGGAAGCCACTACTACTACAACATGGCGGGCTGCACATCGTGCAGTCCTGAC
>DASVZE010000045.1:0-11099 GCA_036391775.1 Chloroflexota bacterium
TCAGCGTGTTGCCCAGATCGCGAAGGCGGGTAAGGGTGCGAATGAGCCTGGCATTGTCGCGCTGGTGCAGCCCAATACTTGGTTCGTCCAAGACATAGAGGACGCCCATCAGTCCGGACCCGATCTGCGTAGCCAGTCGAATGCGCTGGGCCTCTCCACCCGCCAATGTGGCGGCAGCACGATCGAGCGTCAGATAGTTCAGGCCAACATCCAGGAGAAACTGCAACCGTGCTCGAATTTCCTTCACGATCTGGCGAGCAATAATAGATTCGCGCTGCGTTAAGGCAGTTTCATCCGCCTGCAGCGGGGCTTCGCCGACCAGCGCGCCAAAGAAGCGAGCCACATTGGTAATCGACATTCGGGTGACATCCACAATGGAACGATTACTCACTGTCACCGCGAGACTTTCGGGACGAAGGCGAGCTCCCTGGCACGTCGGGCACGGAATACTGGACATGTATTGCTCGATCTCAGCCCGCATGTAATCGCTCTCAGTGTCTGAATAGCGGCGCATAAGATTCGGTACGACGCCTTCGAAGTGAACATGCATCGCATGACGGCCATTGCGCTTTACCGTGATAACGTCGTCGCCGCTTCCATACAGGATCTTGTCGATCTGTTCCGGGTGTAGGTCTTCGACCGCCGTTTGCATCTTGAAGCCGTAATGAGCGGCGACTCCTTCAAGCAGGGACTGATAGTACGGACTGGCAGTACCGGAACGAGCCCACGGCTGCACAGCGCCTTCGGCCAGACTTAGGTGCGGATTGGGAATCACCAAATCGGGATCGAGCTCCATGCGTGTGCCCAGCCCCGTACAGTCAGGACACGCGCCGTGCGGGTTGTTGAAGGAAAAGGTGCGGGGCTCGATCTCTGGAATCGATATTCCGCAATACACGCAAGCAAAGTGCTCGGAAAACAGACGTTCCTCGCCATCCAAAGATTGGACGATTGCCATCCCTTCGCCCAGCTTGAGAGCTGTCTCCACCGAGTCCGCCACCCGGCCCCGGTCAGACTCGCGAGTCGCTTCGTCGGCCCCTTCCTCGGGAAGCACCAAACGATCCACCACGATTTCCACATTGTGCTTGCGTTTCTTGTCGAGCACGATCTCTTCGTCAAGTGCTCGCACCTGACCGTCGACCCGAACGCGAACGTAGCCGGAGCGCCGAGCCTCTTCAAAGACGTGCCGATATTCGCCCTTCCTCCCGCGAACCATAGGTCCCAGGATCATCAACCGGCTTCCCGCGGGCATGTGCAGGACTTCGTCGACGATCTGTTCAACCGTCTGCCGCTCAATTCCTCGGCCACAGCGAGGACAGTGCGGATGGCCCGCTCGTGCATATAGCAAACGAAGATAGTCGTATATCTCGGTGACCGTCCCCACCGTGGAACGCGGGTTGTGACTGGCACTCTTCTGATCGATGCTTATGGCCGGAGACAGACCGTCGATATAATCTACGTCCGGTTTGTCCATCTGTCCCAAAAACTGACGAGCATAGGCGGAGAGCGATTCGACATAGCGCCGTTGGCCCTCCGCAAAGATCGTGTCAAACGCAAGACTCGATTTGCCGGACCCGGATATTCCAGTGAAAACAACCAGCTTGCCGCGGGGAATAACGAGATCAACGTTCTTTAGGTTGTGCTCTCGTGCCCCCCGAATGTGAATAGTGTCGCGCGTGGCCGAAGACATAGATACACCACATTGGGGCTGAACTCAGTGTACTACCTGGGGCTAAAAGGTAGATCGTATTATAACAGATGTTCCAACACATGCCGGCCAGATGGGAAAGCGCCGTTCTCCATCTAGCAGTGTCTGGCGTGCCAATGAGAAATGCGCGGCGGTCACATTCTAGACGTAGTTAAAGGGAGGCTTCTGGTAGCCAAGGGCCTTCAGGCAGGGCCGCACTTGACGTGCTATGAAACGTGCCGCTCGGCGCTTTTGGCGGGCCTGCGCTCCACGTGCCAGAAAGGCAGACGGCAGTGATCGCACTCGTATTCGGTCACGAGCACGAATGCGTCGTCCTCGAACCGCAGCTGACCTTCATCGCGCGGTCTCGTCCAGCGCGACTGGCAGTATATGCAAGCAGGAGTTTCGGGCCCCTGCCGTCGCAGCCAAAACTGGCGGAGATTCGGCTTGAAGACGGCGAGTAGGATGATGCCAAAAAACACAAACTTGATCGCCGCAATGACGAGAAGGATTACGATGATATCGTCCATGGAATTCCGCCGGCTGCTCGGCCGCCATCCGGTTTTGGGGGACAGACCCTACCTCTACCCTACACCGGCGCGAGGGGAGAGACAAAGGGCGAAATTCGGATGTAATTAGATCAGTTAGACCGGATTACATGGTGACCTGGACGCGCGTTCAGACGGCCATCTTGACGACTGCGCTGGTTGCACCCATCTACCAGCTCTTACTCCGCCTGCCGCCTACCTTTCCCGGAATTGTCGGTGCACCTTGCCGCCTTTTAGGAGCAATTGGGCTCGTGGTGGCGATAGTGCCATATGTGCAAGCAAGGAAAGCGCTCGGCTCCCGGCTGCGCATTGAGCCTAGCCCCGCGGCAGCGGGAGACCTGATTATAAGCGGGGTGTTCGGCCGCGTTCGGCACCCCATGTATGCGGCCCTGGTGCTTGGTTCCGTGGCCTGGGCGCTTCTTTGGAACAGCGTCTGGGGCCTCTTCGTAGACACGCTTGTCGTCGCCTTCTTAGGGGCGAAGATTCGGAGGGAGGAGGAGTTGCTGGCGGAGATGTATCCTGCATATGCGGCATATCGCCGCGCCGTCCCTGCCCTCCTCCCTCGCTTCCAGCGTCCGGGCAAGATGTCATGACCGGATGGCGCAAGAATCTCTCGGTCCGCAAAGTGAGGCGCGTCAGCGGGCGGACCCGACTAATGTCGAACGGGGCTGCGGGCCTACGTACTGGGCCATTGGACGGATCAGGCGGCCATCACGCTGTTCCATGGAATGTGCTGTCCATCCAGTAATCCGGCTGCATGCGAAAACTGACGTGTAAAAAGCGGGCTCGATGCCAAGCGCATGGTGAACTACAGCGGCATACAGGTCGACATTAGGATACAGCCCTTTTTCTCGCTGCATCACGTCTTCCAGCGCGGAGAGGATTGAGATCCAGCTTTCGCGAGGAGTGTCCTGCAGGAGTTTCTCCGCCATGTCGCGAAGGTGTCGCGCGCGAGGGTCAACCGTGCGATAGACGGCGTGCCCAAATCCCATAATGCGACGCCGCTCCTGTAGCTGTCCGCGCACCCAGCGTTCGGTGTTCTCGGGCGAACCGATCTCCTGCACCATATGAACGACCTGCTCTGAGGCGCCGCCGTGGCGCGGTCCCGCCAGGGTCCCAAGTGCGGACGCAATCGCCGAGTGAAGGTTCGATTGGGTCGCAATTGTGACGCGCGCGGCAAACGTTGAAGCATTGAGCTCGTGATCGGCGTGGAGAACGAAAGACGTGTCCATCGTGCGAACTGCCACGGCATCGGCTTCTTGTCCGTGGAGCATATAGAGGAAGTTGGCCGCGGTGTCGAGGTCTGGTCGCGGCACGATCGGCCGCAGTCCTGAACGCCGCCGATGGAAGGCAGTCACCACCGACGGAAACCAGGCCATGAACTCCAATGCCTTGGCGTAATTTGCTTCTGGGTCGTTCTTCCATGCCAGCGGATGACCGAGTGCGTCCCAGCAAAGAACGTAGCGCATGACCTCGAGCGGATGCGCTGACAGTGGTATATCCTCCACTCTATCGAGCAGATCTTTGCGCGCAGCACGGAGAGATCGCGCCAGCTCATTCTGACGGGCCAGCTGTGAAGAGCTCGGAAGGTCTCCATGCCACAGCAGGTACGCAATTTCTTCAAAGTTGAAGCCGGAGGCAAGCTCCGAAATGGAGTATCCCCTATACCGGAGCTCTCCTTTCTTGCCATCTACATACGTGATTTCACTTTGTGCCGCGACGACATCTCTCATGCCGTCGGTTGAGCTCGCCGTCATACGTCACTCCTACTAAGGGGTTCGTCATCTCTATCCTACCACGAAGATACATAAAACACTATGTTACAGGATGAAAGCGAATTGTACTTGTTGAAGAATTGACCAGCCTGCAGGGGCCGAGTAGTATGGTTCACGGAGGTAGAATGGTCGACGTCCTTCAAGGTAAGGAGTACTACAGCGCCGAAGAGGCGTGCGCGGCGCTTGGTGTCAAACCGGCGACTCTGTACTCATACGTCAATCGTGGCTTGATCAAGAGTTACCGTCAGGGGATCAGGCGTCAGCGCCTGTATCTGCGCTCGGAAGTCGACGACCTTCTGCGTGTTATTCCCGCTGGACTTGAAAACCCGGCTGAGGAGATCCCTCGGGCCGAGACCTGGACGTTCGAACACTGAGGAGTCGATGAATCCATATGCGGGCGCGGTGCGCGCCCCGGAGATTCCAGACGGCCTGGACTGGGTAAATTGCGAGCCCGTGCGCCTGGCCGCCCTGCGCGGCAAGATCGTCATTCTAGACTTCTGGACATTTGGCTGAATCAATTGCATGCATGAACTTCCCCAGTTGGGGAAGCTGGAGGAAGCATTTCGAGACGAGCTGGCTGTCATTGGGGTCCACTCTCCCAAATATCCGGCCGAGGCCATCCCAGCCAATCTCCGCCTGGCCGTGGAGCGCTACGGAATCCGTCATCCAGTCGTCAACGATCCTGAATACCGGGTATGGGACTCGTATGCGGTCAATGCCTGGCCCACTCTTGTGTTTTTGTCGCCGACCGGGGAAGTCATAGGGCGGCACGCCGGCGAAGCGACCTTCGAGGCACTCAGTCACGTCGTTCAAGAATTGATTGCAGAATATGACCGTCAAGGAACGCTTGACCGATCAGTGCCCCCCGTGACCGGGGAGGCGTGGACCAAATCGCTCGAGCGACTCAGCTTCCCGGGAAAGGTACTCGCCACCCGAGATCGCCTTTTGGTAGCGGATTCCGGTAACAATCGAATCCTGGCCATGACGCTGCAGGGATCGATCGAGCAGATCATCGGCTCCGGAAGGGCAGGTATGCAGGACGGCGACCCTCAGTCAGCGCAATTTCACGCGCCGCAAGGAATGGCGATTGACGAGGCTGCCGGTCTGCTTTATGTGGCGGACGCGGAGAATCACGCTATCCGACGGATCTCGCTTCGCACCGGGCGAGTGGATACGATTGCCGGAACCGGCGAGCAGGCCCATCGCGCTGCCAGAAGTGGGGCCGGGGCCGACACCGCCCTCTCATCACCCTGGGACGTCGCTTTGCTGGGGCAGATGCTGTTCATTGCTATGGCCGGAACGCACCAAATTTGGTCTCTGGACCTCGCGTCCGGAACGGCGGAAGTTTGGGCGGGAACGGGCCACGAGGCAATACGGGATGGCGCGCGCGAGAGCTGCTGGCTGGCTCAGCCGATGGGTCTCGCGTTGTCAGCTACGACGCTCTATATCTCATGCGCAGAGTCGCAAGCGGTTCGACACGTAGACCTGCACACGGGCCACGTGACCACCGTAGCGGGTGGTGGTTTGTTTGCCTTTGGAGACAAGGACGGGTCTAGAGATGAAGCCTTGCTGCAGCACAATCAGGCGATCGCGGTCGGGCGGAATGGCGCACTTTATGTGGCCGATACATATAACAACAAGATCAAGAGAGTTGATACCGACGGCTCGATCGTGACCCTCGTGGGAAGCGGTCAGGCGGGCCTGTTGGACGGGCCGGGCGCGAATGCGCGTTTGTATGAACCGACTGGGCTCAGTATCCTGGGCGATTCTCTATACGTTGCAGATGGTAACAACCACGCAGTTCGGCTGGTTGACCTTGAGGCGGCGAGCATTCACACAGTCGTTGACGGCATCATCGGAGGAGACAGAGAGTAGCGGAACCACTCCGAATCGGTGTACCCTATGGCGCACTGGCAAACCATGTAGCCGGACCCTTGCGGTCCGGTTTGTTTTGCCGCCAACGGGACCAGCACGCAAGGAGCACGCATTTATGGGACGAGAAAGCCGGCAGGCGCGGCGCGCCAAAGAGCGCCGGTTGCAACAGCAACAGCGCCGGCATCAACCAACTTCCAAGGCAGTTCAGTACTCACTCTGGGTGAGCGCGGCCATCGTGGCCATTGTGGCCGTTATTCTCGGCGTTATGGCGGTACACGGTAGTGGAGTCAGCGCGAGCGCGACTCCCACTCCGCTAGCGGATATCGCCAGCCAGACGGTCGATGGAATTGGATGTAATTTCGGCGGTGAGGTGACGACGTATCACGAGCACGGCCACCTCACCATCATGGATCACGGAAAGTCCGTCCCCATTCCGCCCAACATCGGGCGCAACGTCGATCACGATTGTCTCTATTGGATCCACACGCACATGCCGTCGCTGGGAGTCCTGCACGTTGAGGCGCCGAACAAGATCGAGCCGCCGCTTCGTGACTTTTTCACTATCTGGAAGAAGCCGCTCAGTGCCACCAAGATCGGACCGGTCACAGTTCAGCCGGGCGACAAAGTCAAGCTTTGGGTCAACCTGAAGCCGTACAACGGCGATCTTGGAAGCATCCCGATCAAGCGCCACACCCAGATTTGGATCGATGTAGGGCCACCGTTCCCTCAGCCCAAACCCTTCAACTTCGCCAAATACCAGTTGTAGCGTGCGAGTACGGATCAGCCGCGTAGATCCGTCGATTCCATTACCTCGATACGAGACACCGGGCGCAGCGGCCTTTGACCTCTGTGCCCGACTCACCTGCACCGTCGATCCCCGCGCGGTTGAGCGTGTCCCGGCCAATGTGGTGATCGAGGTGCCGGAGGGATTCTCTCTGGTGGTTGCTTTGCGAAGTAGCACGCCTGCCCGGTACGGCCTCATCCACCCGCACGGGATCGGCATCGTCGACCGCGACTTCTGCGGCCCAGACGACGAGATCGCGGTGCAGGTCTATAACCCGGGTGATGAGCCGATAACAGTGGAGCGTGGTGCACGGATAGCCCAGGCGCTCCTCGTTCCGGTGATGACTTGCGACTGGGAGGAAGCGGACGTGAGCGGCCGGGCCTCACGTGGAGGCTTCGGCAGCACAGGTCACCATACTGACGTGTCACACCACCCAGCCGCCGTGGATGAACTGCACCGTGAGCAAGGACAGTAAAGCAGTTGCCGGCACCAGATAGCTGTCGTTGATGGTCCGGCGCGTGCCGAGAATGCCGAGATAAATGAAAAGCGGGAACAGAGTCAGGACGTACCGGGAGAGCGACACCAGGGGAACCGGATAGCCTCCCGCCATGGCCGGACTGGACAGTGTCACTACCCAGAACGCCAGAAGAAATAATCCGTACGCTGCCGGAAGGCGCCGTGCTGCCAGCACACTGGCAACGAGTGACAACGCGCCCAGAGCACCATTCAATACGTTGTGTGCCTCAAAGAAGGAGGCGCGGGGTTGCACCAGTGCGATCTGGCGGATCGTTTCAAGAAATCCGGCCCACAGACGCCAGGTAAAGATCTTCTGCCAGCCCTCTTGATGGTGACTGAATGCGAGCGGATCGTTTACGGTGTGGCCGAGATAGATCATAAAGGCCGCCAGACCGGCCGGTACCAGGGTGAGAGACAGCGCCCACCAATCCATGCGGCGGATAGTGAAGTTGCGATCGCGGGCATACTCGTATGCCAACGGCACGAGTAGCAGTACTCCCGTGACGCGGGTGGCGGCCGCCAGGCCGCCGAACACTCCGGCGAGAAGCCAATCCCGTCTGCGCAGGTGATAAAACGACGCCACTGTCAGGAGGAGATAGAGTGACTCGGTATAGCCGGCAAAGAAGAAGAGCGCGGTGGGGAAAACAGTAATGTATAGCACGGTGCGGCGCGCCGCCGCGCTGTGACGCTCCCAGGCCACAAGTTTCCAGAGGTAGATCAACGCGGGCAGAAGCGCAAGGTTCGACACAGCCAGCGCTACGGCGAGGTAAGAGCGATGGGTCAGCGCGACTCCGGCACGTATGAGCAGGGGATAAAGAGGGAAAAACGCCGTAGGTGAGGTTGATACGCCAGGTCGATGCCACGCGTAGCCTCGGCGCGCAATATCGATGTACCACACCGTATCCCACCGGTCCCAGGACGGAAGAAGCTGGTGCAGCTGCGTTGGATGCGGCTGAGAGAAAACCTGACCGTATAGGATGACGCCAAAGTAAGTGAGGACCAAGAAGAGAGCGCGCGTAAGTAGCCATATGGTCAAAGGCTCGCGCAGTGACGGCTCGAGTGCAGCGGCCCGAAGTCGGCTCAGCCATGTAGCCGGGGAGACTGATACGGATGCCGGAGTGCGCCTGCCAATGACAGAGTCGGTTTGGCCGCCTTCCATCCGTCGATCAGTATCCGAGACTCGTCGCCACGGGAGCGTCAGATATGACCGATACACCCCGTGGGTGCTCGGGGCTCGCAGCCAACCGAATAACGATTTGTTGCAAAGGTTGAAGACTGCGCGACTTGAGCTGGCTCCCGCCTCCAAAATTTGATGTGAGACGTACATGGGCCGTTTGCTGGCCCGGATTGAACAGCGTGACGGAGGTAGGCGCAGAAAGAATGGCTTCAGTTTCGACGGTAGGCACGACAGGCGGCGCCGTCACGCCCGCATTGCCAACGTACTGTGCCACCACCGCGCCATCGGCACTGAGCTTCAGAGCCCTGGCGTTTCGTCCCCGCAGAAGTAGGATTCGACGAGGCTTCACGCTATATGTGGCGGCAGGCAAGTGATTGGGCCCAAGTCGCGCGATGTCGACGTGGACCGTTCGGCGGGGGTCTGCATTGAAAACCGCCAGGCGAGACCTCCCAGGACGAAGCACGCTCCAGTTTGTCGCCGGCTGGGCCACCAGTTGACCACCATCGCTCCGCCTGGCGAGGACCGGGACATCGGATCGAACCTGGAGGGCCAGGGTTGCTTTCCCCAGTGCCGGCAGCTGTGACCAGAGAGCGCGACCATGCGGCAAGAGGACAAGACTCACACGAGACCGCACGGAGCCATGGGGGCCCAGGCTGGTAACTGTGACTGAAGCACTTGCGCCAGATGGGTTGCCCAGTGTCAGACCGGTTGGAGCGTTGGCGGCGTACCACGTCGGAGAGGCATGCACAACTGAAAAAGTTCCAGCGTTGGACAGCTCGAGGAGCTGCAGAGGCGAGGATGAGGCAAAGGTGTAGAGACCCGCGAAGCCAGGTGATGAGAGGAGATCGAGGTCGACGACCTGGACCGTGCGGGCTGCCAGCGAAAGGCTCTCATGTTGCCAGAAGCGTCCGGCCGGGGCAACCACGGCCTGCGCAGGCGTTGCCGTCGGATTGAACAGAACGAGCCTGCGGCCGGCGCCCGTTGGAGAGAGCAGCGTGCTGGTTGCGGTCAGGCCCGCGGGAACAGCATTGTTCTGGGTGACCAAGACTGGTGGACTGCCCACCACCGAGCCGGACGGGTCAACTCCGGCATTGTACGAGGCTCCAGGAAGCAACAGATTGAATGTGCCACCCGCAGATTGAACAGTCGCCGTATGCCCTTGCCAGTCAGTGACGCTCGCCGACGGTTGGTCCGCCGGAAGGGAGATTGACTGTGCCCTCACTGTCGAGTCCCAGAGAAGGATAGAGCGCTGCCCTGGGCGATAGAGCGATAGCCGTTGCACTCCGTCCTTGGGAGCAAGCACGATGCCCTGGGTATGAGCAAAGTAGCTCGCCGCCAGTTGAAAAGTGATGTAGCCCATGCGCGGGTGACCGGCGGTGTCCATGAGTCCCCAGCTCTTATTGGACGTGTCGTCGCTTGCACGGTAAATGAGAAGCCGAGCAGCCCCCGCGGCCAGAGAGTAAGCGACGGTCTGGAGCACGTATGCCGCCTGCCGGGGCTCGCCTCCAGGGTTGGACGCGGGGAACCCGGCCTCTGTTACCCACACTGGAGTGCCTCCGAAACCATTGATCGCCAGCTGTTGTCGCATGTTCATGATGTTGTCATAGGCCCCGCGAGCCGGGCCATAGACGTGCCACGCCACGGTATCGAAGTAGCCATGATTGGCTCTGGCGTTCGGTGCCCGAGCCGCATCTTGCAGGACGTGATCGAAGAACTGCAGGTCGGGAACGACCATTCCGCCAACGACGACCTGGGCCGTGGGATCGATGCTCTTGATCGTGAGATAGGCGTCTTTCAGCATGCCAAAGTAGTCGTCGGCGTTTCCGTGCCAGAAGTACGCGAGGTCCGGCTCGTTCCATATTTCCCAGTACTTGACCTCGCCGGCATAGTGAATGACCGTCTGCCGCACGTACTCGGCCCACACATTCTGAGGATCGGTGTACGGCAGACCGAGATTCTTCGGCACGCCGTTTCCTGGTTTCTGGCCCGGAGCAAGTGCCCATTTGGGTGTTCCGATCAAGATGCCGAGTACGCTCAAGCCGCCCCCGCGCGCGCTCTGAACCACTGGGTCGTCCGCGCTGTAGTCCCAAACATTGGGCTGAGCCTCGATCCGGTCCCAGCGAAACTCCCAACGGTTCATCCGTGCGCCGGCGTTATAAGCGAGTTGTGACCATTGAACACCGGCCCCGGATGAGTCATTGGGGAGCACGTCGTCGAGACCAAGCCTGCCGTCGGCTGTCAGTACCGGCGACAGCGGCTGCACCGACCCGGCTGACGCGAGGCTCGGCACAAAAAGCACGGCCGCGAGCGCCACCGCGATTCCGATCCACGCCCACCGGCGCATGCGATGTTGACGAGTCAGTCAGTCCCTCTCGTTCGACAGGATGCTTCGCCAGGCTACCAAAGTCCTCCACCGACCGACAACGGCCTTTGCAATAATCCACTGTCATGTCACAACCGGTTACGGTGCGCGTCACCACCGACGACACAAGTGCGGCCCAACCTGTTATGCCTGCCGGCAGTAAAAGCTCCCACCTCTGGCTTGGCTGCACCTGCGCCCTTGCGGTCGTGTATGCACTTCTATTTGGATGGCTTTCGCTTCAGAGCTACTGGGCTTACCAGATGCACGCCCTGGATATGGGAAACATGGCCCAGGCTGCCTGGAACACCATCCACGGCCATCCGTTCCGGTTCACCAACATGCGACTTCCATATCACGGAATTGAAGCCTGGGGGACGA
>DASVZE010000046.1:0-5534 GCA_036391775.1 Chloroflexota bacterium
CGCACACAATAACGTAGGAGCGTTCGGGACTCAGCTATTTACGACTTTTGTCTTTCCCTTTGAAATCACGCCACTCCTGCTCCTGGTGGCCATGATCGGCGCGGTTGCTCTCGGGCGGCGCCGGTTCTCGGCAAGCAATATACCGGAGACCACGGCCCAGCAAGAAACAATAGAGGGCTCCGAACAGGAGCTACATGAGGTGGAGAAGATCGAAGTATGACGCCAGGCTCCGAGCACTTTCTCATCCTGAGCGCAATTCTTTTCACCGTAGGAGCACTCGGCGTGCTGACACGCCGCGATCCCCTCATCATGTTCATGTCCATCGAGCTCATGCTCAATGCTGTCAATCTCACGTTCGTGACTTTTTCACATTATCTTGGCTCTGCCGATGGTCAGGTGTTCGTCTTCATCATCATGACCGTGGCCGCCGCTGAAGTCGTGGTGGGATTGGCGCTTATCGTGTCCATCTTTCAGCGGACCAGCCGAATTGACGTCGACGAGCTCGATGAGATGCGAGGGTAGAGCATGGATCGTCTGATGTGGGGGATCCTTTTACTGCCTCTGACGGGCTTCCTAATTAACTCGCTCGGCATGCGACTCTCGAATCGGGCCGTCAGTCTGGTCGGCCCGGGCTCCGTCCTGCTCGCCTTCCTGTGTGCTGTCGGCTCATTCTTCTGGCTGCAAGGTCAGCACTCAAGTGCAAGGCACAGTGACCTTGTGTTCTGGAACTGGACGCTTGTGGCTGGGCAGAGCAGGTTCCACCTCGACTTCGGTCTCTTGCTTGATCCGCTCTCTTCCACCATGACACTGGTCATCACGGGGGTCGGCTTTCTGATCCTCCTGTATTCCGTCGGCTATATGCACGGCGAATCGGGATACAGACGTTTTTTTGCCGAGATGGACCTCTTCATATTCACCATGTTGTTGCTGGTGCTCGCCGACAATTACCTGTGGCTGCTCGTGGGGTGGGCGGGTGTCGGTCTGACATCGTACTTACTAATCGGCTACTACTTCGAGCGTCCTTCTGCCGTGGCTGCGGCCCGCAAAGCATTCGTCATGAACGTTATCGGCGACTGGGGAATCATGGTCGCTCTCTTCATGATGCTTATTCTGTTCGGCACCATGAACTTCTCCGGCGTGTTCAACCAGGTCCACACGGTGCCTTTTGACGGCCGGATCATCACCGTCATGGGTCTACTTTTGCTCGTCGGGGCGGTGGCCAAGTCGGCACAGATCCCACTCTATACCTGGCTTCCGGATGCGATGGAGGGTCCAACGCCGGTCAGCGCTTTGATTCACGCCGCGACCATGGTGACGGCGGGTGTGTATCTTGTCGCGCGCTCGTACCCCATCTACCAGCATGCTCCCAAGGCCCTACACGTCGTGGCACTGATCGGGGCGGTTGGAACCGTGTACGCGGCGGGCATGGGTCTAACCAGCAACGACATCAAGCGTATCCTGGCTTACTCCACCATGAGCCAAATTGCATACATGTTCGTGGGCGTGGGAGTTGCCGTCTATTCAGCGGGCATGTTGCATCTGGTAGAACATGCCTTCTTTAAAGCGCTCCTCTTCATGGGTGCCGGAGCCGTCATGCACGCCATGCAGGACGAGCTCGACATTCGCCGTATGGGAGGACTCAAGGAAAAACTGCCGTTCACCCATCTGGCCTTTTTTGTCGGCGTCCTGTCCATTATCGGGACACCTCTGTTCTCGGGATTCTCCAGCAAAGAGGAAGTTATCGGCTCGGCTTTCGAGCGGGCATCGCATGGAGATCCCATTCTCTGGCTAGTGTGGGGCCTGGCGGTCGTGACCGCGCTCCTCACGGCCGTCTACATGTTCCGGGTCTTCTTTCTGGTCTTCTACGGTGCACCGCGAGATCAGCACTTGTTCGATCATGCCCACGAGGCAGGACCCTATATGCGCGTCCCCATGATGGCTCTCATGGCGTTATCCGTGCTCGGTTTCTTTCTCGCCATTCCAGGAGTTTACAACGAGATGGAAGCATGGCTCTCTCCCGTCTTTCATAGCGGTTATCCCGGCATGGGCGGTCCAGCCATCGAGCCGCAGGCGTTTTCGTGGATTTCGCTCGTCATTACGCTGCTCGTGACCGCAATCGGCGTTTTCATGGCCTGGCGCATTTACTATCGCAGGGAGCCTACCCCGGAGCGCGTGGGAGCCGCCGTACCCGGACTGTACCGGTTACTGGCGAACCGGTACTACATGGACGAGATTTACGACGCTGTTATAGTGCGGCCGATTGTTTTCACCTTCCGGTTGACTTCGCGTTACTTCGAGGCCGATCTGGTGGACGCGGCGGTAGATGGCACGGGTGCGTTGACGCGGGTGCTGAGCGGACGATTACGAAGGGTCCAGACCGGGTACGTACGGAATTACGCCCTTTCCATCATGTTTGGCGCCGTTCTTCTGGTCGGGTATTTCATCGTGGGGGGCCGGTAGCATGGCGACGACGGTGAACACCGCCGGATACCCCCTGCTCAGTGTCATCCTGTTCTTGCCTGGGATAGTAGCCCTGTTCGTCGTTGCACTACCCATATTCATACCGAATACATTCCGCAACGACCTTCATGTAAAGCTCTTGGCGGTTGTGGCCGCGCTGGTCGATTTCGGTCTTGCCCTCGGAGTTCTGGTCAAGTTTGCAATCTTGCAGAACGGAGCAGGGGCACAGTGGGTGTTTCAGTTCTCGGACCAGAGAAGCTGGATCGGGTCGCTCGGAATTAGCTACATGGTCGGAGTCGACGGCGTGTCGGTCTACCTGGTGGCTCTTACCACCATGATGATGGCGATCGCAATCATCGCGGCCACATTCATGATTCAGGACCGAATCAAGCCGTTCATGCTGCTCATGCTCGCCCTGGAAACGGGAATACTCGGCGTCTTCACGTCGAATAACCTCTTTCTCTTCTATGTCTTCTGGGAGGCGATGCTCATTCCCATGTACTTCCTTCTCGGCGTTTGGGGAGAAGAGCGCCGCGTTTACGCCACAATGAAGTTTCTGATTTATACCGTTTTCGGCAGCTTCTTGATGCTCGTCGGGATCTTTTATCTCTACGTCAAGGCCGGGACGTTAAATATGACGACCCCGACCGGCGGCGGGCTCCTGGGGTATCTTCACTCCCATCCTCTTAGCAGTAGTGAACAGATCCTGCTGTTCCTGGCCTTCGGCATTGCCTTCGCCATCAAGCTGCCGATATTCCCCTTCCACACCTGGGCACCCACGGCATATTCGGAATCTCCGGTGCCGGTACTGATTGCTCTGGCGGGCATCTTGTCCAAAGCCGGAGCTTTTGGCTTTATACGTTACTGCCTGCCGTTGTTTCCACAGGCCGCGCACGATCTGGCCGGGATGGTGTCGATTTTCGCCATCATCGGAATTCTTTACGCGGCGGGTTTAGCGCTTGTACAGACGGATATCAAGCGACTCGTGGCGTACTCAAGCGTGAGCCACATGAATCTGATCGCGCTGGGGATATTTTCATTGAATTCCACGGGGCTGACGGGCTCGACCCTACAGATGATCAATCACAGCATCATAATTTCCGGGCTCTTTATCGCCGTCGCGCTTATAACGGCGCGCACCGGCACGCGGCGCCTGACAGAAATGGGCGGCATGGGAGTGCGCTGGCCCGTCCTCATGTGGGTGTTCTTCATCTTTGTTTTGGCAGGCCTGGATCTCCCCGGACTGGGATCGTTCTTCGGGGAATTTTTGATATTGGCGGGTGTCTTCCGCGCCAATGCATGGTTCGCATCGATCGCGGCGCTGACTGTCATTTTAGCCGCCTGGTACATGATCCGCTTCTTCCAGGACACGATGAACGGTCCCGTTGTCACCTCTCCACAGCAGGTCGCAGAGACGACTCCCGATGCCAGGCACTCTGTCTATGAGTTTCCGGTGTTGCAGCGACTCGTCAATGCGGATCTGCTGTCGCGCGAGATGATACTTGTGGCACCGCTTATCGTTCTGACCATTTACATCGGGATCAGGCCGAGCACCGTCACGTCGCGAATAAGCCCCACCACGTCCAGCGAAGTCTATATCGTCCATCACCGAGCGCCCGGGTCGAGTACGGGAGCCATCGGAGGAGCGAGGTGACGATAGCCGCCGCTTCTACGATACACATCCAGGTCACAGCCGCTGACTGGGGATCAGTCCTGCCGGAAATTATCCTGTCAGTCGGCGTACTGCTTCTAATGCTTCTGGATGGTTTTCTTCCGGACCGCCGCAAAGTCGAGATTTCGACAGGACTAGCTCTCATCACGCTGGGGCTCGCGTTCGCCGCGTCGTGGCGTCTGTGGGACACAGGGCAAGCTCTATCTCTGTACAACACTATGACGAGCGATCGCTTCGCCATGTTCTTCAACTATGTCATTCTGATCTCGGCTGCGCTTGCCGTGCTGCTTTCCCCAAGCTATATCTCCACCTCTCACTTCGACGCCGGCGAATATTACGCCCTCGTGCTGGCTTCGGCCACGGGAATGATGCTTCTTGCATCAGCGCAAAGCTTGATGGTCATCTTCATCGCCATCGAACTCCTGTCCCTTGCTCTCTATATACTCGCGGGTTTCGAGAGAAGCCGTGAGCGCTCTCAGGAGGCGGGCTTCAAATACTTCCTTCTGAGCTCGTTTGCCTCCGCATTTCTTATCTACGGCATGGCACTGGTATATGGAGCTACGGGCTCCACCCAGCTGACGACCATCAATGCGTGTTTGCATGGCTCCGGCTGCCACGTGGGAGCGGCCTCCAGCCCTCTCCTATTTATCGGTATGGCATTGATGATGGTCGGCTTCGCCTTTAAGCTCTCGCTCGTTCCGTTCCACATGTGGACACCCGATGTTTATGAAGGTGCGCCGACTCCGGTGACTGCATTCATGTCAGTCGCGACCAAGGCAGCCGGCTTTGCCGCGCTCGTACGGGTATTCAACGTGTCATTCTCGGCCGTGGAATCGCATTGGTTTGGACTGGTGTGGGCACTGGCGATCGCCAGCATGGTGATAGGAAACCTGGTCGCTCTCTCCCAGACAAACATGAAGCGGCTGCTGGCGTACTCCGGAATCGCACACGCCGGTTATATCCTGGTGGGCGTGGCGGCAAACAATTCTCTGGGACTGGAAGCCGTCGCTTTTTATTTTTTCACCTACGCGTTCACCAATATCGGCGCCTTCATTCTGGTCAGTGTTCTCGAGAGCCAGGGCAAGGCCGGTGATCAGATTTCTTCGTACCGGGGACTCTCGCGGAGGAGCCCGGCACTGGCGGCAGCTACCGCGGTTTTTATGTTTTCGCTTGCAGGATTCCCCCCGACGGCGGGTTTTGTTGCGAAGTACGCCGCATTCGCCGCCGTGGTGCGGGGCGGACACACTGAACTTGCCGTTATAGGTGTTCTAACCAGTCTTGTGTCGATCTTCTACTACCTTCGAGTGGTCGTGGTGATGTATTTTGCCGAACCCGAGGAAGAGGACCGAACTGAGCCGGTAATCCCCGCTGCCTCCGACGTCGCCATGGCGGCGACGCTAGT
>DASVZE010000047.1:0-9636 GCA_036391775.1 Chloroflexota bacterium
GAATGATTTGTACACGCTGGCAAAGCGAATATATGCGATCTGATCCAGATCACGCAGCGCCTCCATTGCGTATTCCCCAATGACAGTACTTGGCACCTCTGCCGTTCCCAAGCGGTGGATCTTGTGCTCGATGTTTCGCGCGATCGCTTCTACAGCTTCAACCGGCAGGTCACGCTTTTCACACGCCTTCCACATGTTGTTGACCAGCTTCTGCCGATCAAACTCTTCCCGGCGGCCGTCACGCTTTATGACTTGAAGGCTCAGAGCCACTCGCTCATACGTGCTGAACCTCTGCCCGCAAGATGAGCATTCGCGGCGGCGACGGATGCTCTCGCCGGCCTCGATGTCGCGTGAATCGACCACGCGTGTATCACTCTGGCCGCAAAACGGGCACCTCATGGTGGTCTTACTCCCCCTTATGTAAATGCGTTCGATTATACCCCGAACGTCGAGTTGCATACTGGCCCGGCGCGTGCACACTCTTGAGTAAATGAACGCTAATCTTGCGCCCATATTTGATCCGCCGGTTCAGCGATTGATCGACGTGTTCCGTGCTTCCGGAGAGCAGCTATACCTGGTGGGAGGCGCGGTACGGGACCGCCTTCTTGGTGTTACTATCGACGAAGTTGACTTTGCCACTTCTGCGTATCCCGAGCGGACGCTGGCATTGCTCGCCGGTCTGAACGACGGAGCTGCGTATCGTATAGGCGAGAAGTTCGGAACTATCGCCTGGGTCTACGGGGGTCGGACCGTTGAGATCACGACCTATCGGGCGAAAGAAGTCTACGTTCCCGGATCGCGCAAGCCGCAGGTCCGTTTCGGCTCCACTTTGATCGAGGATCTCTCGCGTCGAGACTTCACCATAAACGCAATCGCTCAGGAGCCGGTGACCGGAGAATTCACGGACCCTTTCGGTGGCATTGACGATCTGCGCCGGCGACTCCTGCGCGCGGTCGGTCGCCCGGAGGATCGTTTTGTCGAGGACCCGCTGCGACTGTTGAGGGCCGTCCGTTTTTCCAGCCGCCTCTGTCTTTCTATAGAGCCCGCGACAAGTGACGCCATAGTGCGGGCCGCGCACACTCTGCGCCGTATATCGCGCGAGCGCATACGAGACGAGTACAACAAAATGCTCCTCGATTCGCACGTAGTGCGGGCACTTGAGCTTTTGCGAGACTGTGGCCTGCTCGCTCATTCCGTGCCGGAGCTTCTTGACCTCACGCGCATGCCGGATCACGGACCACGACATCCGCTGTCTCTCTGGGATCATGTGATGCAGGTGGTGTCAGGTGTACCTCCTACGGTTGTGCTGCGCTGGGCCGCCCTGTTGCACGATATCGCGAAGCCGATTACGCGGACGACCGAGCCGCTAACGGGTCGGCCGCGCTTTTTTCATCACGAGGAAATTGGGGCGAAGATTGCCCGCAAGCTTCTATCCGAGCTTCGTTTCAGCAACCAGACGGTCGAGGAGATCGCTCTGTTGGTCGAAACACATATGCAGCTTCACGCCTATTCTGAGACGTGGTCTGACGGCGCGGTCCGCCGACTGCTTCTGCGATTGGGACCATGTTTAGACGACGCGCTCCTGCTGGCTCGGGCCGACGCAGCCGGTCACACCATCTCGGGAGAAAGCAGAAACTCTCCCCGATATGATCAGCTTTCAGAACGCATTCTAGAGCTGGAGCAGACACCGGTTGCGACGCTCACCAGTCCCTTGACTGGCGATGATCTGATGGAACGGTACAATCGGTCCCCTGGACCGTGGATTCGTCAGGTAAAGGACGCCCTGCTGGAGGAGGTTCTCGAGGGAAGGTTGCAATCGGAAGATCGCGAACGGGCCTGGGCGATAGCAGATGGTCTCATAAAAGGCATGCAATGAAGATCCGATATGAAGACGAAGAAATCGAGGCGCAACCAGGCGAGCGCTTGCTCGACGTCATACTGAGATCAGGTGCCGACCACCGGCATATTTGTGGGGGCAATGGCTTTTGTACGTCGTGTCGCGTCGAGGTCGTCGATCACGAGCAAGGTTTATCGTCAGTGTCGGCGCTGGAATACCAGCGGCTTGGGGCGCAGTCAGGCAAACTCCGGCTGGCGTGTCAGGCCCACGTGTTGGGCCCGGTAACGGTTCGCGTAGCACGGGCGACCACCAGCCGTTTTTCACTCGTATCGGAGTAAGCTCGGGCCTATGCCGGTTGAGTCGATACAACAGGTTCCGGCAGACCAAAACGAGAGCAATAGTCCGGCAATGTACGGATCGGCGGCCGCTCAAGCTCGCGTATCTCCTTAACCTCCAGAAACAGTTCGGTAGGCGAGTAGTGGATCAGCTTCATGCTGGTGCTCAATTCGTGCATGAGCTCTATACGGTCGCGATCGCCAAGTCGCTTGATCACGACTTGAATAATGGCAAAGGCCATCTTGCTCAGTGAGAGAAGGGATTGATTACGGTGGACGCGAAACTCAAGATCTGCCTGGGCAATGCTGCCAATGCCGAAACGATCGAGAATATCAATCAAGAGACCGGTTTCGACTCCATACCCGGTGAAAAACGGGATGGACTCCAGAACCTCCCGGCGCCCCGCCATCTCGCCGGCAAGCGGCTGAACCAGGCCGGATAGCTCTGGGTAGAACAGATTGAACAAAGGACGAGCAGTCAATTCCGTGACACGCCCGCCACCAGTAGTCAGAAGCTGGCCGCCAAGCCTCAACGGCCGGCGGTAGAAGCCTTTGACAAATCCGATGCGTGACTCAGACAGCAGCGGACCCAAAAGTCCATAGACGAACTTGGGATGAAAGCCGGAAATATCAGAATCAATCCACGCGACTAAATCCCCTCGCGTGATGTAGAGGCTCTTCCAGAGAGCTTCGCCTTTACCCGCATGGCTGCCGTAATGAGTCAGAATTTCGGAGTGCTTGAACACCTGGACGCCCAGAGCCGTGCAGATCTCAACTGTGTTGTCCTCCGAGTCGCTGTCGATCACAATCAGCTCGTCAATTAACGGGCACCGCTCCACCAGGTCGCGCTTGATCGTGGTCAAGATCTTTCCGACAGTCTTCTCCTCATTCAGCGTGGGAAGCACAACGCTGATAGTTTTCCCTTTGCGCTCCTTGAGATCGACCAGATACCGCAAGTTTCGAAACTCATGGCTATGAAACGTATTCTCGGCAAACCAGCGATCGACAGCCTCTGAAATGCTGCGATGCTCGAGAGGTGCGAGCGTCTCCACGCTCAGCCCGAACATCTCCGCTGTCACTGGTTCTTGCGTCTTGACTATGACGACCATTGCATCGACCTTGCCCATGATCGTTTCCGGTATCTCGCCCAGTAGAAAGGATGAACGTTCATCGCGTGCCGCGGACCCCATAACAACCAGGTCTTGGTTCTGCGCCTCGTCGACAAGCGCGGTCAAAACCGACGGAGACTCGACTTGAAGGAGCCTCACGTTGTGATAGGTGACGTGATCGCGCACAACACGGAAAAACGAATCATCATCTCCGCTTCGTGCGCCCTCGGCGTCGGCAGAGTGGACGTGTAGCAGCGTCAAGACTGCGTCATTCTGTGCTGCGATGGACTCCGCTAGACGCAAAGCAAGAAGCGCGTGAGGGCCTCCCCGCGCAGGCACGAGTACTCGCTTGATCGGTCGAGGATCTCCCGGCTTGATCACCGCGAGATCGCACGGCGGCTCGACAATCAACCGATCGGTCGCGTGCCTCACGGCAGGTGGACTTTTCCAGCGGAGAACGAGCAATTCTGCAGCCATCTCTTGGGCAGCGTCACGAATCCCCTCTTCCAGCGAGTGCGATGTGTGCACCTCGGGGACCAGTCGTTCGCTATGCCTTAATTGCTCTAGCTTGCGAAGCAGTGTTCGGCGGCGCCGGACAACCAGCGCTCCCTCGCTAAGTGAGCGATCCTCCGGAACCTCGACCACGCTCAATACGGTACTGCGGCCTCCGTACGCAGCCGCGATCAGGTCCACTGCGCCCAGAATGTCACTCGGAGGGGTAACGCCGAAACCGGCGAGCAGGACGCTGGGCGGTCGAGCGGTCACCAGCACATATGCGGACCGCAGGAGCGACGCGGCCCGAAGGAACCAGTATTGGGAAGTAGCATGATCCCTTTCTTCACTTTTGTGCTCTACCGGAGATCGTGTACCACGCGCCTGCGGAAATGCGCTCGACACCAGTCAACATGTCTGTGCGTTGACTGGGCAATTGTATCAGCGGATCTTGTCTGTCCGGATTGGACCGCGCCAACGTTTCAGTCCTCTTGCGAGCGCGTGAATGTCGGACTTCAGTTCGGGCTTTGTCGGGCTCCAACCCCATTGTGCGCTCGCACGTTGATTGATCAATCCGATCAGGATCATCTGGGCTGCGTGCATACCGTTTGTAGATACCGCTGTGCCACGACGATGTTCAGGTCATACTGACTTCGGGCATCTTCAGGTCCTGTCTGCGGGTCGGACTTTGCCAGTGAGTCGCCCAGGAAGAGGACGCCCACTTCGATATAGTCGTCGGAATGTTCGCCTTGAATGCTGCGGCAGAGCTGCTCAAACCCTACGCTTTCGACATACGAGGCATCGTATGTCTGCTGCTCTCGAGCTTTGCGCCGGACGAGCGCCAATACAAAATGATCTTCTGCGGTGCGAGCGATATATTCGATTTGTGCCGCCGTCAGACCAAAGTTCTCAAGATGTAACTCCTCGCGGACGACGTCTCCGGACGCCTTCTCATGCTCAGTGAAGTGGAAACGGTACCGACCGCGATATCTCACGGCGAACTTTCCGACGTCGTGAAGTAAGATCGCAATTCGTAGCAGGTTTCTGCGTTCAATTCCGTCGATCGGGCGTGACATCGCGGCATCCACACAGTCATCCACTTTCCACGAGCGGAGATAACCAGGGACATCGACGTCGAAGTGCCGTAGAAACGTCCTGGTATGCGTCAAAATACCCCATTGATGCCATCGAGTCTGGTGCTGCTCGGGATGGTCAGGATGTCGCAGGAAATCCTGATTGGCCGGATCAGCCAGGTCGAGATGACGCTTGATCACCGACTGCGCAATCTCTTCCAGCTGGAGGTCGATCGTCCGGGTGGTGACGTCTATGTCAGTCACTTAATTCCTCGTTCAAGCAGCGGTTGACTCATCTTAGACGTGGCCGTCTCGATTCAACGGCGTGTTACACTCCAGCGGTCGCGCGCGCGGAACGCCGCGCCGGGACACGAAACCACCATTAGCTCTGGAGAAACTTCGTGCGGACTCTTCTCTTTCTGGCTGCGGCTGTGCTTCTTGTAGGCTGCGGCTCACCCGGCTCAAACAAGCCTGCTGCGACGCCGGCAGCTACGACTGTCTCCGCTCTCGGAGCCAAATTCAAGCAGGCTCCTCCCTTGACGATCAATCCAAACAAGAAGTATATTGCCGATCTAATTACGGACAAAGGCACCATTACCGTCCAGCTACTGCCGAAGCTTGCGCCCCTCGCGGTGAACAGTTTTGTCTTTCTGGCGCGACACCACTATTACGACCACAACTTGTTTCACCGCATCCTTCAAAACTTTGTCATCCAGACGGGGGACCCGACGGGGACAGGTTCTGGAGGGCCCGGGTACACGTTCAGGGACGAGCTTCACAAGGGGGATAAGTACACCCTCGGCACCCTGGCAATGGGAAACACGGGGCCTAATTCGAATGGGAGTCAATTCTTTATCGTGATTGGATCGCAGGCGTCAAGTCTTCCGAACAGTTACACGATTTTCGGGCACGTAATAAAGGGAATGGCCGTTGCGGAGAAGATCGGGGATACCCCGGTCACGACAAATCCGGGTTCAGGGGAAGTATCGATGCCGTTGGTGGATGTGTACCTGAAGACCGTGAAAATCCGCAGCTGATACGCGCAGACTTACGCTTTCGCCACTTCCTGCAGCTGCCCGCGTAGTTGTTCCGGATCGTTGGTTGGCATACGACAAGACATCTGACGGCAGATGTATGCCGTGGCAGTTCCATCCAGGCGCTGCCGCCCTCGCAAAATCGGACTTGCATCGGAAGCTCCGGCCACAACGACGGAGTTCGGCAGATAGATCGAGTGTACGACGTCCAGAAGTCCGCGAGTATCATCCTCTGCCGGGTTACCCACAATTGCTACCTGCATCTGCGGAGACAGGTAGAAATCGAGTGACGAGAGGAGTGCCGGAAAACCCATTGGAGCTCGTCGCATAAGGTCGGCCACTGAAAGCAGAGTCGTTCGGACGTACGGCTCATACCGCATGTCTCCGGTCAGTGCTCCAAGCCGGCTCAATGCCATGGACGCCGCAGCGGTTCCGGATGGAATCGGGCTGTCGAATAGACTTCTGGGGCGTGCCACCGTCTCCACCGATGCAAGCGACACATCGAAAAACAGTTTCGATTCTTGATCCCAGAAAAGCTCAACCATTTCTGCCGCCAGATCGATCGCGGCAGAGAGATAGGTCGTCTCGGAGTCGGATTCGTGAAGGCAAAGCAATGCATCGACCAGACAGGCGTAATCCTCCAGGAAGGCGGGAATAGTTGATGGGCCATCCCGATAACTGCGCACAAGTGATCCCGCGGGCCGCAACTCAAGCAGCAGGAAATCGGCGGCCTGACGAGCCAACGTGACGAAGTCAGGCCGGTTCAATATTCGGCCCGACTCGGCCAGCGCCGAAATTGCGAGCCCATTCCAGGAAGTCAGGATTTTGGTATCTGTGGCTGGTGGCACCCTATCCGCGCGTGCCTCGAACAGCTTCATCCGGCTCTCTTCTTCCAGCTTATCCACCGCCGCTTCGGAGAGGCCGGCTCGCATTGCGATCTCTGGAGGCGTTAGCTGACAGGTGAGTATCGTTTTGCCTTCGAAATTTCCGTCATCGGCTACGCCGAATCGAAGGGACATCACCATCGCTTCGTCCGCCGTCAGAATTCTCTGAAAGTCAGCTGGAGTCCATACGTAATATTGGCCCTCGACCCCTTCACTGTCCGCGTCCTGTGCCGAGTAGAATCCGCCCTCAGGAGCGCGCAAATCACGTTTCATATAGGAGAGGGTCCGTTCACAGATCTTTCTGTATCGAATGTCGCCGGTAGCCTGGAAGCCGTGCAGATAGAGACGTGCCAGGAGCGCATTGTCGTAAAGCATTTTCTCGAAGTGTGGCACCGTCCAGGTGGCGTCGACTGTGTACCGATGGAATCCGCCGCCAAGTTGGTCGTAAAGTCCCCCGTTCGCCATATGGTCCAGGGTAGAACGAATGAATTGGAGGTCTGTATCGGCTCCGAAGCAATTCCACATGCGGAGCACGAACTCAAGTCCGAGCGACTGCGGGAACTTTGGCGCTCCCCCGAGCCCGCCATTCTGCCAATCGAAATGGCTCTGGAGAGAGTCAAGCGCCGAACGGAGAAGATCGGGGCTGAGATCCTCCGCCGGTCCTTGGAGTATTTGCGATCGCCGGACATAATCAGTGAGCGCCTCAGCGTTGTGCAGGACATCATTTATCCGGTCACGGTATGTACTTGCCACTGACGTCAGGACCTGCTCCCAGCTTGGTAATCCGTGAGCCGGACGGGGTGGGAAGTATGTACCTCCGAAAAACGGACGCCCATCGGGCGTCAGAAAGACATTCAGTGGCCATCCGCCCTGGCCGTTCAATGCCTGGACCGCCTCCATGAAGATCGCGTCCACGTCCGGCCGTTCCTCGCGGTCGACCTTAATGTTTATGAAGTTCACGTTCATGATGGTCGCGATCGCGGCATCTTCGAAGGATTCACGTTCCATGACGTGGCACCAGTGGCACGCTGAGTACCCGATGCTCACGAGAATTGGCCTATTCTGGTCGCGGGCACGCTGCAGGGCCTCTGCTCCCCACGGATACCAATCCACCGGGTTCGCTGCGTGCTGAAGCAGGTACGGGCTCTTCTCCTTGGAAAGTCGATTCATTCGATCGCACCCCCAGGGCGAACCAGGCGGTCCACCTCATCTTCCATTCTAGAGACGGTGGTATACTGGTCCGACTTTGGCGACCAGGGGAGAAACCATGGGGCACGACTCCGATTCACCAGCTGGATTCGACAGTTCGCGGGGAGACGAGCGGCCGTCACAGGTGGGCCTTGCCATCGCGATTGCTGCTTTGGCAGCAGTTGGTGCCGGTATTGCAATCCAGCAGCTGTGGGAACATCGCCTGACAAAACCGGAAAAAGCGCGGCTCAGATTTTACCGGTACCTCAGAGAACGCGGCCGCCTCGAATCCTGAGCGTTCGCGCCGCTCTGGTGGCCGTCTTCGTCCTGTGCGCGTGGAACCCTGGGAGCGCCGTCGGTTCGGTGACTCGCGCACCGCATGTGGTTGGACTTATCCGGGCTGATCACGTGCGGGTCTACCGATCCAAGACCTCGCACTCTTCGGTGTTGACCGTGCTGGTGCAGGAAACCCAGGTCGAGGTACTGCAGCGCGGCTCTTTCTGGACACACATTCAGTTCTGGAACAGCCTGCGCGGGTGGGTACGTTCGTCGGACGTGGTCTACCGCAAACCATGGGCCTCGGTATCTACATATCGAGCACCTGTAATCCGGTACAGGGTCCATGCCACAGGACCGCAACCGTTGCAAGCGGACGGAGTGGTCGGGACTCGCAGCCCACTTGTTTCAGCGCCCGACGGTACGCAGATCTCGTTTCTTCCCAGCGGCTCGCGCATCGTGATTCGAGCGTGGCAGCAAGACGCGTCCGGCAAGGTTTGGTACGACGCCAGACAGGGATGGATTCTTGCCGCGGCAATTCGCCTCTCTTTCCCCAATCCTGCGAGCCAGACTATGGACGGCCGCCCTCTTTGGCAGTCAGTAGCCGGGAAGGGGATGTGGCTAACCCTCGGGACAATCACCGACAGTCAGCCGGCTGCAGTGGTGCGAGCAGCGGCCCGCATGGGTATGACGCATCTTTATGTCGAGGCAGCGATATCACCCCTCGGTTTTCACGGCCGGAATGCTGTCGGACCATTGATCGAAGCCGCACACCGCTCGCACCTTGCCGTGATCGCCTGGGTTTATCCATATCTCTACGACGTGGCCGCAGACGTGTCTCTGACGCGCGTGGTTGCTGCCTTTCGCACGCCCTCGGGGGAACGGTTTGATGGAATCGCAGCCGACCTGGAGCGCAACTTCGCACCTTCCACGGTGCACGCCTATTCACAGCTCGTTCGCGCTTATCTTGGGAACAGGGAGCTCCTGGTCGGCGTTACATATCCGCCCCAGTCTTCGCCGGATTATCCATTTTCCGAGGTAGCACGCGTGTATAACGCGATTGCGCCGATGGACTACTGGCATCAGACAAACACTGTATTCGGTCTGGAGTATGGGCACATGCGCTACGGTTTTGCGTATTCGTATCGATACGCAGAGGACTCGATACGCTTCATTCGAAAGTCTGTCGGAAACGTACCAGTGGTACCGATAGGGCAAACGTTCGACAACTTCGGCCGTCTGGAGATGGGGCCCAACGCGCCGTCCGGAGCTGAGATCCAGGGGTTTCTCGCGGGCTGCAGGGCCGCGGGAGCCAAAGGCGTTTCATTCTTTCAGTGGATGACGGCTCAGGTCGACGAATGGGCAGTTATTGCGGCCTTTCGCCTCTAGCGCATCTCCTTCAGTCAAA
>DASVZE010000048.1:0-1726 GCA_036391775.1 Chloroflexota bacterium
GGATGTTGCTGTAGAGCGGGCGGCCATCCTTGCCGTCGAAGGTGATGGAGCCGAGAAACTTCTTCGTGCTGGCCTGGAAGGCGAACATCGTCACGCCACTCGGGCTCAGGCCGCCGAAGAAGACGACATCTTTGTGATTGCCCGCGGAGCGCAGTCCGTAGGTGGCTAGCAGGCGAGGCTTGTCGGCGGCGCTGTTGAAGACGTCGGAAGTCTTGTCGATCAGTGCCTGCGTGTTTGTGTTGTAGAGGAAGATTCGCGGCGGACGGGTATCCGCGTTCCCGTTCTGTCCCATCTCGCAGGTCCACGAGTTGGTCTGGAACGGCGGGAAGGTGCCCGTGGGATAGAACCCGCCCAGCACAAGGCAGAGCGTGTTGGCGATAGTGCCGAACCAGAGGTTGTCACCGGTGCGGGTCAGCCCCCATACGTATGCCTGGTTCGTCTTCGGGCGACCTCCGGGGCAGCTTGGGTCGGCGAGATCATTAGGATAATTGTCGTAAAACGACGTTTTGTTCAGCGAGTCGCCAATGCCGTAGTAGCACTCGTCGGGCCTGGCCTTGGCGACGGTGGAGAAGTAGTAATCATCGGCCACGGACTGGGGCACGGATCCGTACACATCGCTCCAGTACTTGTCGAGCAGTGTCTTGGAGTCGTCCTGGGCCGAGGCCGTCGGGGCCAGCAGGCAGACGCCCAAGGTTACGAACACAACGATCAGGAGTGGCTTAGTCCACGTGCCGTTTTTCATCCTTAATTCTCCATCGTGAAGCGATACTTCATTTGCGACACGCCAGAAGAGGCTGCGGCGCAGCCGTCTGGCAAGGACGGATCGATACAGCAAAAGGGAAGAAACCGACGTGCGGAGCACCCAACTAGAACACGGATTCGAGGGCCAGCTTTCGTGCGCGGAGCAGTGTAGCTCGCTTGGCGATGCACTAGCGCGGGCAGCGACGCGAAATATACCACCCAGTTCAGGAACGGGAATGCTGTTGGACGGGAGATTTCAGAATGGGAACTCCAGTGCCGAGGTGTCGATCACATTGCTGTGAACCGGTGCACACAGGCAGCTGCTACCGGAGTTTCATCCTGAATGCGTACCCGTCAACTTTGTAGATGACCTGGCCCGGAGCGGCCTTTTGTGGCGCGACCTTCCCTTCCCGAACTTTCTTGAACGCGAGCGCCAGACCGTTCAGCACCTCCGGCTTCGCCACAGGGACGTTATGTGCGCCGAGGACCAGCCTGACCTGCGGCGCCAAAGAAACGAGTTTCTGCAGCGAGGCCTGATAGGCGTCCAGGTCGGTCTCGGGACGATATATCCAGATGGTGGATGGGTAATACGTGTCTCCGGTAAAAAGCAGGCGGTTCGCGCGATCGATGAGCGCGATGCTGTCGGGCGTGTGACCCGGTGTGCCGATCACTTCGAGCGTGCGCCCGCCCAGGTCGATCTTGTCGCCTGCGTGCACGTATGCGGTGATTTTCCAAGGCCGCGTGGCGTAGGCCTTCGGATCGAAACTTGCGGGCAGGCTGCCACAGATCTCGCCGGAGGCGATTTCGGCCCTGGCGTCGGCGGAGGAACCGCGGGCGTTGACGCGACTGAAATCGGTATCCATTGAGTATATGGAATCAAACTGCCAGTTACCGCCGACGTGGTCGTTGTGTGTGTGGGAATTGAGTACCGCGATAGGAAGCTGCGTGAGCTGCGCGGTCAGCTTTTTTATGTCGCTGATGCCCA
>DASVZE010000049.1:0-10785 GCA_036391775.1 Chloroflexota bacterium
CATCTCGCACGGCGGTGGTTCGCAGGTTGGCAGCATCCGAGCCCACATCCGGCTCTGTCAGCCCAAACGCTCCCAGCACCTCCAGGCGCGCCATGGGTGGAAGCCAGCGCTGCCGTTGCTCTTCCGTGCCACAGTAGTAGATAGCGTTCATGGCCAGGCTGCTCTGCACCCCCATAAAAGTCGCGAGGCTGCCGTCTGCTCGACTCAGCTCCTGCAGCGCCAGACCGTATGCCACACTGCTCATGCCCGGACATGCGTATCTCTCAATAGTGCCACCGGCAATATTCAAGCTCGCCAACTTCGGTACCAGCTCAAAAGGAAATTCGGCGCGCTCCCAATAGTGCTGCGCTATGGGCACAACCTCGGCATCGCAAAAGGCACGCACTCGCTCGCGAACCTCTCGCTCCTGTGCGGTCAGCTGCTCGTCGAGCCGGAACAAGTCGACCGACGAGGCAGCCGTCACGGTGGTCAATAGATTTTCCTTTCCGCCCGATCGAGGAACATTTTCACCAGATTGTAGCTATACCGCTTGCCTCGATCCTCGCACGACGCTCTTGGCCTTTGGAGAGAGCACGTCAGGTATCCCAGCCGCGTCACTCTATCGTGACATCGAACCCGCGTAGCAACGAGATCGCTTCCGGCAGCTTGAATCTGGCTTTTCTCATGACATTCGTGGTCGGATCGATCGCATAGTTGACCGCGTCCACGAAGTCCGCACTGGATAGATTGGTATGGAGGAAGTTGCTCCCCTCAAAGTCACTCCCGTTGAATTTGCCTTTACTCAAATCAGATTCGGTGAAGTCAACCTCATGCACGACACAGTCGACTATCTCGATCTCTTTCAGGCTCAACCCGGAGAAGTTCGAGTAGTCCAGAATGCAGTTGTGGAAATCCATCTTTGGATTGATGTTCGACCTAACGGGTATGGCCTTGGTCCAATCAATCCCAACTACCTTCGAATCCTTGAACGCAATGCCGTTCAACGTGCAGTTGAGAAACTGGGCGACGCTCAGGTTGCAGTTCAAGAACGTACATGAGACAAACGAGCACTTGGCAAAGGAACATTGCATCAACGTGCATCGTTCGAAGACGCAGTCAATGAAGCCCATTCCATAGAAACCCTCCTCACTATGGATGAGGCCCCCGAATGTGACGCCTTCGTATTGCTCTTCGTTTGTCAGATGCATCGCTGTGGAAGTATTACCGCGTTGGGGATGTCCGTGTACGGTTGACGTTTTTCACGGGCCGGAGGTTCCTTGACGGACAGTCGCGCGAAGGCGCCCTTCAAGTCACCGGAAAGCCACGATGCGACACATAGCAGCCTCTCCCCCGACAAATCTCCAGGGGAAGGCTCCGATCTCGCAGCGTTGTCCCAGAACCTCATCCAGGTCGCCACCCACGTTCTCACAGTGCACGATATCGTGCGGGAAGAGAAAGGTGTGCATGATCTGGTAACCGGAATCGGGGAAGATGTCGTCCAGCGATCGTCCCAGATGGCTCTCCGCTTCCGCCGCCACATCCGGGCGCAGTCGCCGGATGATGGTGTTCATGGGGTGGTCGGCCGAGCCGCAGTCAACCCCGATCCAGCGCAGCTTCATATCGAGGCACCACTCCGCGAACTCGCGGTTTGGGCCAGGGTGCTTGCAGAAGTACCGCACCTCGTCCGCTTCCGGCTGATCGTACCCGTAGCGATGATACCCGGTGTGGATGATCAAGATGTCACCCTCGCGTACCTCGACCTTTCTGGTGATGTGCTCCGGGGTGTAGATGTCATGATCTCCGCACTCGTCGCTGATGTCCACCACCACCGCCGGTCCGTATAGCCGGTCGAGCGGCAGGCTGGCCACGTCCTTACCGTTGCTCACGAAGTGCAAGGGTGCATCAATGTGAGTCCCCACGTGCAACAGCGTTTCGATACGCTGTGCGTTGACCCGTTCGGTCGAGAGTCTCTTGGCCCACTGCACGAGCGGTGCGCCGTAGGTGGGCCATCCTGGAGTCAGAGAGCTCCATCGTTGAGAGAGATCGATCAGCGCGCGCGACATAGAGTCCTCCTTGGTGGTCGTCTTACAAGCAGTGAGAGCACCATGATTATGCCTGGAGGGAGGGTCTGGCCTCAGAAGTGGCGCCTACCGAAACCGGTGCCATGCCTTCCCTGCCGGCGGAAAGCGAGGTCGAGGCATGTCTCCGGAGCGACCGCTGGATTACTCGACGGGGAACCCCCGCGCTTCCCAATCATGGATGCCTCCGGCCAGCGATACCGCATCGGTATAGCCCATTCGGAGAAGCATATCAGCCCCGTAGAGGGACCGTATGCCCGAGGCGCACTGCACGATAACGCGTCTGTCTCGCTGCTCGGTGAGCTCTGGAATTGACGCCGGACTGGCCGGATCAGCGCGAGCTTCCAACAGTCCGAGTGGAACATGGACAGCTCCCGGGATATGCCCTTGAGCCCACTCATCGGGCTCGCGCACGTCCAGGATCAGACCCGCCTCCCCGCTCTCTATCTGCTCTTTGGTCTCGGCAGAGGTTACCTCCGGAATGCGCCGCCGTAGCTCTTGCAGCATCTGAGCCGGGCTCATCGGTCGGGTTCTGTTGGGATCCATTGATGTCCTTTGTTCACTCCAAGCCCGCTCATGTGATCCTCACTACTCTACTCGTACCGTGCCCTGGCGGCGCGATATCGCTCGTCATCGCGGTGGATGAGGTCCGGGTTGATCCCCTTCCCGGCCGCCAAAAAGTAGCTAAATAGCTGGAGCGGCACGACATAGGGGATGGGACTCAGTATCTCCGGTAGGTCCGGCATGAGAAGGCGATGCGCCTCCTCGAACGCATCTGCGTTGTCGCTTCCCGACAGCACCACGGGAGCCGTTCCCAGCTCGCGCGCGGCCCATACCAGGCTGCTCAACCGCTCGGTGGAACGACCTGCCGGCGCCAGCACAATTAGTAGCGAGTCCTGAGTGACAGCCGCCAGCGGACCGTGCAGCATCTCCTCCAGCTCGAATGCGTCGGCTGCCACGTAGCTCGTTTCCAGCAGCTTGAGCTTTGCCTCGGAGGCCGTGGCGGCGTTCGGTCCCGCTCCCACGATGACGATGCGAGACGGTTCGCGAAACCGCTCCGCCAGCAAGGTGCTCGCCGCGACACGGCGTGCCATCTCTTCCAGGGTCAGCGCATCGGCCATGACGTCGGGTAGTTGCGTGAGATCCAGCCGCTCCTCCGGTGTCGCCAGATCGTTTGCCAGCGACGCGAGCGTGGTCAGCGAGGCTGTATAGCTGACGGTGTGCGCCCAGGATCGCTCCTCCGCGTATCCGGTGGGGACCACATAACGTGCCGCTTTCGCCAGCGGGCTCTCCGGAAATCCCGTCACAGCGACCGTCTCCGCGCCGCTGCGATGCGCCCGATCGACAACTCGACGAACCATGGTGGTCGTACCGGAGTGGCTGATGGCGATCACCACATCGTCCGGACGCAGACCCGGCTGGTAGGTCAGTAGCTCGTAAGCCTGAACCGCCCGCGCCTCGAGCTTGCCCGCGGAGAATGCCTCCAGAAACCAGGCGCCACACTGCGCCGCGTGGAAGGAGGTGCCGCAGCCTGCGACGAAGATACGGCGCGCTCCCGCCAGGGCGCGAACCGCTCCCACTCCGTGTTCTTGCGACTCCTGCAGCGCTCGGCGCACCGCCTCCGGCTGTGCCGTGATCTCGTCGTACATATGGAATGGGTGTGACGCTCGCGCGTCCCCCGGCGGATCCGAGTACATGCCGCTATTCTAGCTAGCGCACGTCCAGCGAGAAACCGGCCGGATGCCGATCATGTTCTCTCGGCGGCGGCGTTGATACGCGCTTCCTCGATGAAAGAAAGCAGACGCCCAAGCTCGGGCTGCTCAAAGCAATCAAGGCCAAGGTTGAGACCATGACCTTGCAGCAGCAGACGAAAGTGCCTTGTCAGAAGCTGACGGCTGATAGCGGAGCGGGTGTCCTGGATCGCATCCAGCGGCACGCGCTGGATGGTACCGTCGGCAAGACGGAGAGCGATTCTGCGATTGGTCAGAGCCAGGTCCGCCCGTCCCAGGTCCCGGTTGGCGTCCCCCTCCCACACATTTTTCAGCTCAGTTCGAAAGATCTGCCGTTCACCAACCTCCCACGGAATACCGACCACCTTCCCTTTTCCAGCGCGCTGCCGCCAGTCCATGGCCATGGGTGTTGACGGCATCCCCTCGAACCGCCGGGAATCTCTTGGATCGATCTCCCGGCGGGCGTGGGCCATCTGGAGAACGTTCTGAATCTGGGGCGTGTTGAGCGTGAGCATATGTTTCCGGGCTAGGAAGCCATGCTGGGGATCGAGATGCAGGTATGTGATGAGGAAGCTGTCGTCCAGCTCGTCCAGCATGACATCCCATGCTTCCAGATCGTCAAGCTCGCGTCCCAGCGCCCGCATGAAATCCTGGTAGCCTCCGCTATTGGCGACGGCGCTCTCGCCGCGCGAGCGTTTCTGCGGAGAGCGGCGCCACTCCAGCTCAGCCTGGAGCGCCGATACGTCGTCGTTGTTAACGTGCGCCGTCTGAACGACAAGTTCAGAGTCTGCGCGCTGGTATCGGACGGCGAACCCGTCCACCACTTCCAGCACATTGCAGTACTGCGCGTCGTGGTCGTCCAGGTACGCTCCCACTGCTCGGAGCGCCATCGCGTACGGCATTCGCTGCTGTGGAATCACGCTGCGTCTCCCTGCTTCTGTGAGCACAGTCCCGGCAACGATTATACGAAGGTTGCTCCTATTTGACACCGTTATTGGTCGTGGCCAATATTTATTCATCTTGAAACCCCCACCTTTCGACTACGTCGATCCACAGAGCGTTCCGGAAGCGCTGGAGGTCCTGCAGCAGTGCGGGGAGGACGGCAAGCCGCTGGCCGGAGGGCAAAGCCTGGTGCCGCTGCTGAACATGCGCCTGGCGCAGCCGCGCGTTCTGGTGGATCTGAACCGTATCCCCGCTCTGGCGTACATCACAGCCCGTTCCCTCGACGGATCTCCTGGTGTCGCGATCGGCTCCATGACACGGCACCGCGCGGTAGAGAAAGCGGGAGCCGTGCTGGACGGATTTCCTTTGCTGCGTGAGGCAATCGGCTGGGTAGGGCATCCACAGATCCGCAATCGCGGTTCGGTAGGAGGCAGCATAGCCCACGCCGATCCGTCTGCCGAGCTGCCTCTGGTCTTTCTGGCACTGGACGGCGTCGCCACCGTACGCTCGGCGTCGGTAGAGCGCACCGTTCCCGCCTCCGAGTTCTTCCTTTATACGTTTACTCCATCTCTGGAGCCAGATGAGCTTCTTACCGAGATCTGGCTGCCGCTTGCAGGACGTCGCACCGGTCAGGCCTTTGTCGAGATCGCCCGGCGGCACGGCGACTTTGCCCTGGTGGCTGCCGCCGCCTCGCTGACGCTCGACAGCGCAGGTGTGGTGAGCGAGGCGCGTGTCGCTATCGGCGGCGCGGCGCCCCTCCCCGTCCGAATTCATGCTGCCGAGGATATGTTGCGAGGTGAGCGTGCCGGGCTCGACCGGTTCCGCGAGGCGGCTCGCCTGGTCAGAGAGACGGTTGAGCCCAGTGCCGACGTGCACGCGGACGCAGAGTACCGCCGCGAGGTAGCGGGTGTCCTGGCCCTACGTGCGCTCACGACGGCGTTCGAGCGGGTTCCCAATGAAAACGCTGAGGTGACACGATGACGGATACGCGCCGAACCGTGCGGCTCACGGTCAACGGAGAGGATGTGGAGCAGGAAGTCCCGGTCCGGCTTCTGCTCTCCGACTTTCTGCGCGCCACTCTGGGGCTTACCGGTACACATGTCGGCTGCGAGCACGGCGTTTGTGGCTGCTGTACCGTCCTGTTGGATGGTGAGCCGGTCCGTTCCTGCCTGCTCTTTGCCGTTCAAACCGCCGGCCACGAGATCAAGACGGTTGAAGGACTGGCGCCTTCCGGAGGACCGCTACATCCTTTGCAATCGGCTTTCCGCGAGGAGCATGCCCTGCAATGCGGCTTCTGCACGCCCGGTTTCCTGATGACTCTGGTGCCGTTTATGCAGGATCATCCCGATCCGACCGACACGGAGATCCGGGAGGCTCTTTCAGGCAACCTCTGCCGCTGTACCGGCTATCAGAACATCGTGGCGGCGGTCCGCCGGGCCGCTCAGACGACTCAGCAACCGGAAGAGGCCGCGCCGTGACCACGCGCTGGTTCGGTCAGCCGGTCCGCCGCAACGAGGACGAGCGCTTTCTTACCGGTCATGGTAACTACGTCGACGACATCAATCCACCAGGTTCTCTGCACGCTGCGGTGCTGCGTAGCCCCCTGGCTCACGCCCGCATCACACGGATCGACGTCGAGGCTGCCCGCACACTGCCCGGCGTGGTTGCCGTCTGGACCTGGCAGGAATTGGGCGACGTCTGGCGCCCTTCTCCCATGGTCGTTCCCAACGATGCCCTCACCCACCCCAGGACCCAGTATCCATTGGCCCGGGACACGGTCAACTACGTGGGCGAAGCCGTCGCCTTTGTTGTAGCGCAGGATCGGTCCATCGCCGAGGATGCCTGCGATCTGATCGAGGTCGACTATGAACCGCTGCCCGCGGTTATCGACCTCGAGGAGGCGGTTGCCGAAGGCACGCCGCTGGTGCATGAGGATGTCCCGGGCAATGTGGCGGCTGTCTTGACCCAACAGGTAGGCGATGTGGAGCGTGCCTTTGCCGAGGCGGATCATGTATTCGAGGAGCGCCTCTATCTGGAACGGAGCGCCGGGCAGCCCATGGAGACCCGCGCCATTGTGGCGCAATGGGATGATATTGAGCGCGTCCTCACCATGTGGGACACCACGCAGGCGCCACTCTCTATCCGCAACGGCCTGGCTGTCCTACTGGGTCTGCCGGAGAACGCGGTGCGCGTGGTGGCGCCCGACGTGGGCGGTGGTTTCGGCACCAAGATCATGATGTTCTATCCCGAGGAGGTGCTGGTTCCACTGGCTGCTCTGCGCTTGCACCGTCCCATTAAGTGGGCGGAGGATCGCCGAGAGCATCTTATCGCCTCGAATCACGAGCGGGGTCAGGTCCACTATGCATCCATCGCCGTCCGGTCCGATGGGACCATTCTGGGAGTGAAGGACGTGTTCTTGCACGATGCCGGCGCATATACGCCATATGGCATCGTGGTGCCCATCGTCACCTCCACGCAGCTACCAGGGCCGTATCGCCTGCCCAACTACTTTTCGGAATCGCGCACCGTGTATACCAACCGCGTCCCGGTGACGCCGTATCGTGGCGCGGGGAGGCCGCATGGCTGCTTTGTCATGGAGCGCCTGGTGGATCTGGTGGCTGGTGAGCTGGGAATGGATCGTGCCGAGGTCCGATTCAAGAATTTCATTCAGCCCGACGAGTTCCCGTGGGACGTTGGGCTAACGTTTCAGGATGGCGCTCCCACGCGCTACGATAGCGGCAACTATCCGGAGGGACTTCGGCAGGCGCTGGACGCGATCGACTATCAGGGGTTCCGCCAGATGCAGGAGGGCCTGCGCAAGCAAGGGCGCTACGTCGGCCTGGGCATGGCCTCTTACGTGGAGGGTACCGGCATCGGTCCGTACGAGGGTGCGCACGTGCGGGTAGACGGGACGGCTCGACGGGTGGTGGTCGCGACCTGCGTTGGAACCCAGGGGCAGGGTCACCAGACCAGCTTTGCGCAGATCGTGGCCGATGAGCTGGGTGTTCGGCCGGATCAGGTCGAGATCACAACCGGAGACTCCCGCTCCATGAACTGGGGTTCAGGCACCTATGCCAGCCGCTCGGCGGTGGTGACCGGCAACGCCGTGGGCTCTGCATCTCGCGCCGTGCGGGACAAAGCGGCGGCGCTGGCGTCTGAGCTGTTCGAGGCCAATCCGGATGACATCGAATTCGAAGACGAGCGAGTATTCGTCAAAGGGTCGCCGGAATTCGGCCTCCCTATCTGGGATATCGCAGTCGTGGCCAATCCCATCCGCTATGCCTACGGCACGCAGGCCGAGCAAGCAATACGGCTGCTGAAGACACGGGAAGGGCCTCCTCTACCGGAGGGAACTGACCCTGGCCTGGAGGCGCGCAAGTACTTCAGCCCGCCCCAGGCCACCTTCGCCAGCGGTAACCATGCCGCCATCGTGGAGGTCGATCCTGAAACTGGAACCGTGAGCATCCTGAAGTACGTCGCGGTGCACGACTGCGGCCGCGTCATCAACCCTATGATCGTCGAGGGCCAGGTGCATGGAGGGGTGGCCCAGGGGATTGGCGGGTCGTTTTACGAGCGGTTGGTGTACGATCGCGAAGGTCAGCCTCTCTCCACCACTTTTCTCGATTACCTCATCCCCACCGCGATGGAGGTGCCGGAGATCGAGTGCCGGCACGTCGAGACTCCCTCCCCGCTTAACCCGCTGGGTATCAAGGGCGCCGGTGAAGCCGGTGTTATCCCTGTCCCCGCCCTCATGGCCCAGGCATTGGACGACGCCCTCGGTCCCTTCAACGTGCGTGTCCGCGAGATGCCGCTAAATCCGGGAGAGATACGAGCGTTGGTGAGGGACGGACTGTGAGCCTTGAGCTATGAGGGGCGCGGCACCGTCACCCCCTGGCCCCCTCTCCTGTGGAGCAGGCGAGGGGGAACCTACGCGGGAGGTAGGTGGCATGAAAGAAGACAGTAGAAGATGTAGCGCGGATTTGGAACCCGCTGAGGGCGTCTCCGGTGGCACGGTTCATGATTCGCGGATCAATGCTCCCGCCTCCTCCGTGTCCCCTCACAGCTCCCGGCTCACATCTCATAACCTGTCCACCTTCCGCGTTGGAATCGACACGGGCGGCACATTCACCGACGTTGTCGCTATCGACGAGCAGAGCGGTGACGTTTTTTCAACCAAGACGCCCAGCACGCCGGACGATCCGTCACGCGGTTTGTTGGAGGGGATCCATAAAGTTCTACGGCACCGAGATGGCCTGCCGTCCGGCATCTATCACGGCACCACCGTCGCCACCAACGCTCTACTGGAGGAGCGTTTTTCTTCACTTGGATTGATCACCACCCGCGGCTTCCGGCATGTGCTGGAGATTGCGCGGCAGAGTGTTCCTTCCGGCTACGGCAACTCGTACTTCTGGGTGAAGCCGGAGCGTATCGTGCCGCTGCACCACGTGCAGGAAGTAACCGAAAGATTGAACTTCCGGGGTGAGGTGCTTCGGGAGTTCGATGATGCGGAGGCACGTCAGGTCGCGCGCTGGTTCAGGGACCGAAACTTTATATCCGTCGCGGTTTGCTTTATTCATGCCTATGCAAATGGAGCCCACGAACGCCGCATGCGCGAAATCCTTGCCGAGGAGTATCCCGAGGCGTCGGTTTCCATCTCCTCCGACGTTCTTCCAGAGTATCGAGAGTACGAGCGTACCGTCACCACAGTGGTGGATGCGTTCGTCAAACCCTCGGTTCGGGCCTATGTCGAGCGGGCGGAGGAGCAGGTAAGCTCGCTGGACGGTCACGGCTCCCGGCTGCCGTTCCTCATCATGCAGTCCAACGGTGGGGTGCTCAGCGCCCATGAAGTCGCTCACCAGCCCATCACGACACTGCTCTCGGGGCCGGCAGCGGGAGCACTGGGTGCATCCTGGCTCGCCGGACTGGCCGGCTTTCCCAATGTCCTGACAGTCGATGCGGGCGGCACCTCAACCGATATCTGCGTGGTCGAGGGCGGCGTGCCTCACATCACCACGGAGGGACGAGTGGGCCGCTTCCCCGTGAAGGTGCCGATGATTGACATAATAACAATCGGCACCGGAGGTGGAAGTATCGCCTGGGTCGATCCCTCCGGCGGCGTGCGCGTCGGACCCAGGAGCGCGGGCGCGGATCCCGGTCCTATGTGCTACGGATATGGAGGCGACGCGCCCACACTGACTGATGCCAATGTACTGCTGGGCCGTCTGCCGCCGCATCTGCTGGGCGGAGAGGTACCGCTCAACGTGGAACGCGCCCGCATCGGCCTGGAACGGCTGGCGGCCGCCGTTGGAATGGATCTTCTGCATCTGGCCGCCGGCATTCTTGAGATCGCCGACTGGAATCAGGTCAATGCCATCCGGCAGGTGACGGTGAAGAAGGGCCTCGACCCGCGGGAGTATGCCATGGTGCCCTTTGGCGGCTCCGGGCCACTGCAAGCCGGCCGGGTGGCTCAGCTGTTGAATATCGAGACCACAGTCATTCCACCGAACCCGGGCAATGTGTCTGCCTTTGGCCTGCTGGCGGTCGATCTTAAGACCGATTACGTGGCCACGGTGGTTCAGCGAGAGGATCACTTCGATCCGGCGGCGCTGGAAGCCGCGTATCGCCGCCTGGAGCAAGAGGCAGATCGCCATCTCGCAAGTGAAGGTGTCCCTCCCGATCGTCGCCGGCTGTTGCGAACCATCGACCTGCGCTACTTCGACCAGGCGTATGAGCTGCGCATCGACCTACCCGAAGGAGACGTATCCACGGATACTCTGCGGCAAGCCGTCGAGCGCTTCCACGTGGCGCATGAGCGGTTGTATGGCTACCATTACGGCGGCCAACAGCTTACCGAAGTAGTAAACGTGCGCGTCACCGGAGTGGGAGTGATCGATAAGCCGCGCGTGGCTGTCGCAGCCGAGGAACCCGAGTCGGGGCCCGAGCCGTCCGGTACACGACAGGTGTACTTCGGTGAAGAATTTGTCGACTGCCCGATCTACGCTCGTGACATGTTGACCGCCGCTGCGCAATTCGTCGGGCCGGCAATTATCGAAGAG
>DASVZE010000050.1:0-2209 GCA_036391775.1 Chloroflexota bacterium
GATGACGAACACATCGGCGAGCCGGGCGTTGGTCTCGCCCGGGTAATATTTCAGCTCGTGCCCTGGGCGATGAGGATCGGCCACGACGATCTGATAGTCGGGCACATAGAAGGGGAAGTCGTTGTTGCCGCCATCCCACAGGATGACATCCACTTCCTTCTCAGCCGCACGTACGATCTTCTCGTAATCCACACCGGCATAGACGATCACGCCGTTGTCGATATGCGGCTCGTACTCCTCGCGTTCTTCGATGGTCGTTTCCTGCTCGTCGAGGTCCCCGTAGTCGGCGAAACGCTGAACCTCCTGCCGGATGAGGTTGCCGTAGGGCATGGGGTGGCGGATGGCTGCGACCTTGAAGCCCATCCCGCGCAAGATCAGCGAGACCCGGCGGGTGGTCTGGCTCTTGCCAGAGCCCGTGCGTACCGCGCAGACGGAGATGACGGGCTTGCTGGATTTCACCTGCGTATACCGGGTGCCCATCAGGCGAAAGTCGGCCCCACAGGCGTTGACCAGGGAGGCCTTGTGCATCACCACTTCATGCGGGACGTCGCTGTAGGCAAAGATGACCTGCTGCACTCCGTTCTCCCGGATCAGGTCGGCCAGCTCCTCCTCGGCCCGGATCGGGATGCCTTTCGGATAGAGATCGCCAGCCAGTTCGGGAGGGTAGAGGCGCCCTTCAATGTCCGGGATCTGTGTAGCAGTGAATGCGCAGACATCGTAGTCCCGGTTGCCGCGGAAGAAGGTGTTGAAGTTATGAAAGTCGCGGCCGGCGGCGCCCATGATGATGGTCTTGATCGGCATAGCTCCTCCGTCAGCTGTCTGCCTGAGGACAGTGTCCGAAAGGACCCCACTTGGGTTTTGGGTCTCTCCGTTTTTACTCGGGTCGACAGCTCGTGACACGAACTCCCCAAATTTACGGCAAAACAGGCCCGACGTAAAGGTACCGTTCGGTCTGGTTGCTACATGACTTCCGGCGATTGAATATCGAGCAGGGTCAAGGCATTGCGAATAGCCTGTTTGGCAGCGGCGACCAGCCGCAGGCGGGCATCGCGCATTTCTCTCTTCTCGGCCTGGATCACCGGAACGGCATGATAGAAGGAGTGAAAGGCATTGGCGAGGTCATACGCATAGTTCGCCATGACCAGCGGTCGATACTCGTTGGCGGCCTGCTGCACGGTTTCAGGAAAGCGTGAGATCAGCTCGATCAGCTCTACTTCGTGAGAATCGAGTGTGTAGTCAAAGCTGACTTCGCGAGGCAATTCGCCCGCCTTCTTCAGAATGCTCGCTGCCCGCACGTGTGCATTCTGGATATATGGTCCCGTGCGTCCGTCGAAGCTCAGGGCCGAGTCCATGTCGAAGACGATGTCCTTGCCGTTGTCGACCGTCAGGATCGAAAAGGCAAGTGCCCCAAGCCCGACCTGGTTGGCAACCTGCCGACGTTCCTCGGGAGAGAGCTCAGGCGCCTTGCCCGACTCGACTGCGAGAACGCGCCTCACCGCCTCCTCGGCGACGTCCATGAAGAGCACCACGCGCCCGCGGCGCGCCGACATGCTGCCCTCCGGCAGCGTGACATATCCGTAAGACAGGTGAAAGCACTTGGCGGCCTGTGGGAAACCCCACAGCTCCAGGATCTTGAAGGCCTGCTGGAAATGCAGGTTTTGTCGGAAGTCGACGACGTAGATGGAGCGATCCACGTGATATTTCTCGAATTTCACCTTTGCCAGGGCAAGGTCCTTGGTCAGGTATAGAGATGTGTCATCGCTGCGCAGGATGACCGCGGTTCGGTACTTCTCCTTGGTGAGCCCGAGCTTCTCGTCGATTCTGACGATCACCGGTCCACCGGTGGGTCGTTCATCTTCGGCGATGCCCTTCTGGATCAGCTCATCGACGATGGCCTTGGAGGCCTCATCCACTTCGCTCTCAAAGAACCAGACGTCGATTTTGACATCCAGCATGCGCAGGACGTCACGCAGCTCCTCGAGGCTCCACTCCCGGGTCTCGAGCCAAAGGGCACGGATGTCCTTGTCCCCGGTATCCCACTTGCGATACAGCTCGCGGCGCTCAGCATCATATTCCTCACGTTGCGCTTTCTGCCCGGGTGTCTCGTTCTCTTTTGGCTCGAGCATGGCGGTGGCTTCGGCGTAGATCTTTAGCAGCCATTGACCGCGTTCATGGATGCCCTCGGGCTCCTGTCCCTTGTAGAACTTGT
>DASVZE010000051.1:0-5760 GCA_036391775.1 Chloroflexota bacterium
AGAAGATACCTGACCATCCGAAGCTCGGCGAGTAGTTGTTCCTGCCAACGGATCTCGTCATCGCTTCGCTGGCACTCGCGCCATTCCTCGAGCTCGTCCCCGAGACGCCTCACTTCATGCCATAACGCTTGTTCGTCCCGACGCTCTCGTGCTTCGGCGCGTTCGATTTCACGCCATTCGAGTAATTCCTGCTTGAGATCGTCGAGCTCCTCCATCAGCCGCTCTTCGTGCGACAGCTCGTGCCTCAGGCGGTTCACCTGTCGTTGCAGCCGGCTGATGTCGTCCCGCCGGTCATCGCAATCGTCGTATTCCCGCTCGCGTTCCCTGGAGCGGTCTCCAAACTCGAGTCGCTCGATCTCGCGCCTCAGCGCCTTGATCGTCCGCCTCAGCTCTCTTCCGGAGCCGGTCGATTCGTCGCTCTCAGACATATCCGGGTCTCCGTTCTTCACAAGGCCTGTTTTGCTTAGCGGACTGGTGATTGTTGAAAGGAGCTGCTGGAGCTCGGCGACCGGCTGCTCGAGCTCGAGGAGCTGCTGGAGCTCGATGGACGGCTGCTTGAGCTTGATGAGCTACTTGAAGGGGGAGCCGGGGGTTGGGCAGGGGCGCATGGCGCGCTGGCACAACCGCAGGGCGGCGCACATGCCGGCGGGTATGGGGGATACGGTGGGAACGGCGGGTACGGGGGAAACGGTGGGTAGGGAGGAGAGGGGGCTGCGTGCCGTGACTCGCGGGACCCGGACGCACATTGACGCTCAAGAAGATACCTGACCATCCGAAGCTCGGCGAGTAGTTGTTCCTGCCAACGGATCCCGTCGCGCGATCGCCGCCACGTCGGCGATTCGTATCTCTCTACGCCGCCCCTGTCTCGCGCTTCTCTGTGTCGCATTGCGCCGATTTCGCGTTCCAGCTCTTCCAGCTCGGCCCGAAGACGGCTCAGGGACTGAGTCGAATCACCTGACTCCGACATCCACACAGCTCCTCTACTTCTTCGCCCCTTGACCCGCTCGCTTTGAAAATGGAGCGACTTCGTCGGCTATCTGAGAGTGACCACGGCGTCTCTGCCACCGAGATATCGTCTGATGAAGGGGGGGATATCGTTGAGATCTTTGAGATACCGCACCTCACCGTCAGACACATGCGTGATCCTGCCTCGCCACACGGTGCTGCCGGTCTCCGCCTCCACGTCCTCCATCCAGACCTTGACAATGAACGAATGAGTGACTTCCTCAGGGGCGTCCATGCCGCCACTTCCAGAGATCGCCGCAGACTGTGATCGAGACCCGACTCCCGACTGTATTGGGTATAGCAGTCGACGGTCGTTCTCCTGTCTCCCCAGTGTCTTTCTGACGTCTCAGGGTCGGATGGGGAGACGGGGCTGGGACAGCGTTGAAGAATGCCGGCTAGTGCACGGAGTGGTGATCACCCCGCATGTCAAGGTCGGCATTGGCAGTTTGAAGGTCCTGCCGCAGCTGCTGTACCTGCTGCTGTACGCCAGTGAGGATCTCGCTCAACCGACCGATGCGCTCGAGCGTGGCGCTGAATGAGTTTACGGAGGCGAGGTCGCCCTCGTTTGGCCTCACCGCATGATCGCCAAGATGATCGAGTCGAATCTGGTTGTACAGGTCGACTGTGCCTTTGGCTGGTTGGATACCCAGTTCTTCATCCAGCGCAGCTACACAGCGCTCATACTGCCGCAGAGCTCCCGTCCGGTCCCCGCCAAGGTACTGCTGGCGCATCATGCCGCGGTGGGTGCGCTCGCGGGCTCGATCGAAGCGCAGGATGCGCTCGCCATAGCCGAGCCCGATCTCATACTTCCCGCGCATCTCACAATGGGCCATGAGCTTGTCAAGCAGTACCAGACAGAGATTCTGGAGGCGCTCTCGGTCGTACAGGCACCAGTCGTGGTACCAATCTTCCAGCAGATCGCCCCGATAGAGCTCCACCGCTCCTTCGAGAATCCGCACGCTATTGGCGTCAAGCTCCTGGCCCGGTGTCCCTTCTACGAGGCTGTACGCCTGCTCGAAGGCGTTTACATCGACCCAGAGATCGGCCCGGGAGTTAATGCGGACCCACTGGGGCTCGATCAGGAGGATCCGCTCCCCGCCGGGTTCGATCAACTGGTCCAGTGCACCGTGGAGTTGCCAGAGCGCCTGCCGAAGATGCTTCCTGGTTTGCGTAATGTCGCCATTACCCCAAAGCAGTTCGCAGAGCACTTCACGTGCGTGGGGCCGTTGTCGATGTAGGAGAAGGTAGGAGAAAAGCTCTTGAGCCTTGCATGCCTCGAGGTCGACAGCCGCTTGCCCGCTGCCAATAACAGAAAACTTTCCGAAGAGACGGACTTCTAGGCCAGCCATAATCCCCGTCCTCTTGCAAGGTAATTAAACCTCTCTGTGACCTGACCACCATTGCGGAACGACACGCCGATGAACGTATATGGCGATCATCGTTCGCCCTTGCGCCGAGTCTTGAGTGTCGCCCGTTCCTGATCGGACAAGCATCGGCAAGTTCCAGTTGACGGTCATTTTAGCGCTAGTACGAGGTGTTGCTTATAGCACAAATTATATGTCGTACGGCCAGTCAATTATCGAAGTAATACGTAGACAAAAGGCTCCGCCAGCCAGCTGGCTGCTTTACACCTATCCGCGCCTGGATACCCAACCCTTGGTGCTCGATGGCAAGCGGTGCGCGGCGCCAAGACCGAAGAGGACCGAGCGCTCCATTTGCTCTCGGTATCGACTCATACCGGTAAGGAGACACCCGTGCAACTGCGACTGGATATCAAAACCAACGAGCAACCGGATCTCAAGGTCGTTGCGCTTATCTGCCGTTAGAAAAGTAGACACGATCGATGTCCGAGAACCCCGGACGCTGCCTCGTTAAGCACGGAATACTTAGACACACTCTGAATAGATCGGCGTTGTGACGGAAGTAATACCCAGGATATCTCTCAGCGTTCACTCCGACCGAGGCCAATGCTGCGCCTCGGTAGCAGCGCGGCGATCCGCCCGATGGTCTAGATCGATGTAGAAAGCCCTCGTAAAGAAATCGAGTTCCATGACTCAGACGATAGTGATCGGGTTCTGGCAGTCAGACATGGTCAAGCCGGTCGACGTGTGGCCTGTGGTCGGATTACGCGTACGCCAGTCGGAGATCGTGGATCATAGGTTCGAAGCCACGCGCTTCTCCAGGGCTAGGTCAACCACCTGGCTATAGCGCGCACGGAGGGCTGCGTCGGTGCAGTTATTCTCGAACCAGTCAAGCCCATTACCGATGAGCGCCTGACGCATACGATGGTTCTCGATAATTTCAAGGCAGTCGGCGAGCTTCTCCCCTTCGTGCCCACAGTCGAGATAATGTACGCCCGAGATGAGTGGATCGATGGTTTGATCCTCCAGTTTCGGTCGTATCAATGGAGCTCCAATCCCGAGTACCTCGACCGTCCGATGCGTCAAATCCCCGAATCCCCTGGCATCTATTACAGCTGACGCCCGATACAGGTGAGTCAGGTACTCTTCGAAGGTCATGCGCTCGCGTCCCTTAACAGGATCCAAGGCGTGATCCTCGTATCCCTGCTCGCAAGTTACGTAGCAGCCGCCAGCCAGACCCAGCTTGTGCATGGCATGAGCAAGATGGAACCGATCCAGACTGACTGCGATGAATCGTCCCCATGCCCGGTATTCCTTCGGTGTCTGGCTGTAGATCCGCCGGAGTTCGTGACGTTTCTCAAGAAATCCCCGGACATTCTGTGGTACATAACTGAACGGATAGGCCTTCGTCTTGTAGGCATGGCCCGGCCTGAATTGTAACTTTATGTAGATGCTGATTTGCTGGTCATCAACCTCGTACGTGTCACAGTCGTTGCAGTCGATGGCAACGACTCCATAATCAGATTTTGCGAAGATCACGCACGGAAAACCGACTTCACGAAGTACCCGCTCGTTGAGATCAAGAAAATAATCATCGTTGGTCGGGACATTACCCCATAGAAGCTGTACGATGTCGCGTGCCCAGCCGCCAATGGTATTCACAAACCATGGCCTTTCAACCATGCTGGCGCCTCCTACCCGTCCTTCTACAACAGGACATCTTTCCAACCGCACCAGCATCTTTCGGGATCCACCAGCATCTCCTCTAGATAGGCTCGTCCGTTCTCAGACATACGTCGGTGCTCGGCGGGATTCATGGCGAGCAGGCTGGCGTAGTAGCTCATCTCGTCGGAATCGCACGTCATAAACCCCGTTTCTCCGTGCACCACCAACTCCGGAAATGCGAAGTCGCGCTCGACGATTGGCACCACGCCATGGGCGTACGCCTCGACCACCATGCGGCAGTAGGACTCACGTGACCCGCCGGTCTTGTGGATGATCGTGTCGACCGTCCGGTAAAACTCGCTGGCGGGAATCTCGTTGCCAGCCCAAGTGCGCCAATCGAGCGTCGGAGGAGCCGAGCCGATCTGACGTTCTGCGTTTGGGCCGTAGCCCAGGATGTAGACCTTCTTCTTCAGCGTCGAAGGAACCAAGACCCGATCAAAAATTTGCCAGGTGTCGGGCGCAAACTTCGCCATATCGTCGCGCGAGATGCGCCCCAACCGATACGTCCCATCCCAGTGTCGGTAGTGCCATTGCACACGATCCACGTTGAAGAAGGGGCGGTAGTTGAAGCTCTGTACCGGTCTGATCTCCTCCAACGGAGGACGGAGACAACTTTCCTGGTAGCGGCTGACGAACCCAAAGTAGTCGATCCACCCCATGGTGTGGGCCGATACCTCCGCATCAAACAGCCAGGTCATGCAGTTGAACCAGATCACCCGGGCCGGTTTCCCTACCGCTACGATAGTCGGGAGACAGGCCAGGAATTCGCCGTTGCAGTAGCTGATGACGACGCGATCCCGAAAGATGTCATCTCGATACTCATGAATCGAGCAGCCGCGATCGAGAACGCTCTGTCGAGCGGCAGAGTCGGCGCCGAACATCGGTACGAGGTTGACTGAGCAGCCGCAAGCGCGCAGTAGGTCGATTTGATGGTCGAGCTCAGTGTCCGCACCTCCATACGGCGACGGGAAGCCGGCTACCCAGACGTCATGAGACATATCCTCCCCCACCGCCTAACTGCTCGAAGACGAGCCAAGCAGATAAGGAAGTTCCCTGTTGACTTATGTGTCGATGATGGCCGCGCAGGCCGAAACGAAGGAGAAGTGGCGCATGTGAGTGTTATCTCAGTGCGCCGTCTCACCAGCGTCGCGATAGCGTCTCTCTTGCGTCACCCTGTCGGGAATCAAGGCTGAAGTCAACTGCGTAGCAAGCAATTCTGGCCGAATGGAGGATGTGGGGTCGCCGTCGTTGCTATACGCTGTTCGCAGAGGTAGGGCAAGTTCTGATGAGACCTTGCTCTGCTCGTGGAGTATCAGGATCGGAACGGCTGTGATCGGTGGGCGTGAGACGTCAGCAGCTGGACTGCCGGTCCGGAGGCGTACATGACACCGTGCTCCTAGAAAGGAGGATGAACACACAACCCTGGACCTGTATGAGAACGGATCCCATCCCGGCTCGGACCCGAGCTGTGCCGTACCCCAGTTGGTACCCCAGTTTGGGGAAAAAAGTGGTGTTGAGCGCGGTCGACCCAATCTCGCTTTTTGGCTCTGTGACTGCGAAACGGGGTGATCGGGGTCGTGCAGAATCCGGGCCATAGAATCAAGTTCATCCCAGACGCGCATCGGCTTTCTGGGTAACTGCTGAGCCTTTCCGTCGGTCTGTTCCCGCT
>DASVZE010000052.1:0-1556 GCA_036391775.1 Chloroflexota bacterium
TTCACTCCAACATGGCATGTTCGATGCCAGAAACGACCAATTCCTCACTCTCCTGATAATGGTCAAAGCTGGACATTCTGACGTCACCAAATCGGGTTACCAAAGTTCGACAGCTTTTAGAGAAAACGTTGGCTTGAGTGCGTGCGGCTGGTATCAGTTATGTACGTAGCCCGGGTTACGGGCGGGGGGAAGAGTGTCGAATCGACCGCAAACCTGGCGGGAGATGACGTTGTACGCCCGCGCGTTCATCGGTGTGGTCACACTGGCGGGAGTGTGTGTAATCGCCTGGGGTGCGCATCACTGGACGAGCCGAGACCCGCTCAAGTTCGCGGCTTATCTGCTGGTAGCCATACTGGCCTCGCGGATGAAGGTCCATCTGCCGGGTATTACCAGCAGCATGTCGGTAAATTTCCTTTTCATCCTGTTGGGAATCGTCGAACTCAGCTTGCCCGAGACTCTGGCCCTCGGTTGCGCGGCGATCCTCATGCAGTGCTTCGATCGGGAGCGGCCGCAGCCCGTGCAGGTGATATTCAATGTCTGTGGCTCGGCATGGGCGATCGCGGCGGCGTACCAGATCTATGCTATGTGGGTACTGCGGGGCACGAGTCGGAATCCGTCGCTGCCCCTGATCGCGGCGGCGTGCACCTATTTTGTCGCCAACACTGTACCGGTAGCGACGGTAATTTCCCTGACCGAGCATAAGTCGCTGCGCAAGATTTATGCCGAGTGCTACTTCTGGTCATTCCCTTATTATCTGATGGGCGCCGGGATGGCCGCGCTGGTGAGCTATCTCAGCCACATTCTCGAATGGCAGACTTCGCTGCTGATGCTGCCGGCAGTCTACCTGATCTACCGGTCTTATCGGCTTTATCTCGGAAAACTGGAAAACGAGAAGCGGCACGTCGAAGACATGGCCAACCTGCACCTGCGCACGATCGAGGCGCTGGCGCTCGCCATCGAAGCTAAAGACCATACGACACATGAGCACCTGCAGCGGGTGCGCGTGTATGCCACCGAGGTGGCTAAGGAACTCAAGATCAGCGCGGCGGAGATGGAGGCGCTACAGGCAGCAGCCTTGCTGCACGATATCGGAAAATTGGCAGTCCCAGAACACATCATTTCCAAACCTGGCCGGCTCACGCCGGAAGAGTTCGAGAAGATGAAAATCCATCCGGTGGTGGGAGCGGAAATCCTGGAGCGAGTCCGGTTTCCTTACCCGGTAGTTCCGATTGTGCGGGCTCATCACGAGAAGTGGGATGGTTCGGGCTACCCCTTCGGATTGAAAGGCACCGAGATTCCAATTGGGGCACGAATTTTGTCGGCAGTGGATTTCCTGGACGCCTTGGCGTCGGATCGCCAGTACCGGCGCGCCATTCCGCTGCAAGAGGTAATGGCGCGGCTTAACCAGGAATCGGGAAAGGCGTTCGACCCCAAAGTCGTCGAGGTGTTACAGCGACGCTATGTGGAAATGGAGTCACTGGTGCAGGGGCACGCCGAGCAGCAAATGGCCTGGTCCAAATTGTCTACGGACGTAAAAGTGGAGCGGGGCCATGCTC
>DASVZE010000053.1:0-3626 GCA_036391775.1 Chloroflexota bacterium
CGACGACCCCCGCGATGTCCCGCTCCACGAACTCGTGGTCGCCGGACTTGAGGGCGCTGATATTGATCACCATATCCAGTTCCTGCGCGCCCAGCCGGAGCGCCTGCTCCGCCTCGAACCGCTTGACCTCCGGCGAGGTAACCCCCTGTGGAAAGCCGATGGCGATACAGAGACGGACGTCCGAACCGCGCAGCAGCTCCTTCGCGCGGGCCGCCTGGAAGGCCTTCGGGACGACGCACCTCACTCTGTACTTTCGCGCGATGGCGATTCCCTGCACCAGGTCGGCGTCGGTCTGAGCGGGGAGCAGGATGGAGTGGTCGATCATCTGGGCCAGTTCGTCCACGGTGAGCATGCCATCACCTCCGGGAAAGCTGTCTCTCGCTTCGAGCGCGGGCCGCCGCGCCCCAACGCCGATTATAGGGCCGAGCAGTTACGGTGTTAACACGGAACGGTCGCGCTCGCAGAACCCCGGTTGAGCTAGGGAATCACGTGGAACGGCTTTCGGCCGCGGATGCGGTAGCTTCCGAAGTCGCTCCGGTCAAGAGTGAAGATCTGCTGTACATTTCTCGACTCCGCCAGAGCCACCAGGGAGGCATCCGCGAGGTCCATAGGGTGGTCACTATAGCGCTCCATCAGCTCGGCCAGCCGGGATGCCGGGCTCTCCTCCGGGTCCGCTGCCTCCAGTCGCCCGCTGAGAAGCAGCCGCCACAGGTGCGATTGCGGTGGCCATCCGCCCCTGCCGAGGAGATACATCGCTTCGGTGAAGGCAGGCCACGTGGTTACCATCGGGCCGCGCAGAGAGGAAAGGGCGGATACGCAAGCATCGTGGTCAGGGTCGTCACGGTCGATGATTGCGACGAGAGGACCGGCGTCCGTCAGAATCACTGTCGCTTCCCGCGTCGCTCAGACAATATCTCGGTGAACCTTCTGCCGGAATCCCTGGCGCTTGCGCCTCCCAGTGAGGCGGCACCGACAACGCCCAGATCCTCCAGTTCCCTGGCCAGGTTATCGGCCAGCACCGCGTCGCACCGACGTCGCAATGCCTCCCGGATGAACTCGGACTCGGTTATGTCTTCGGCGCGCGCGGCGCTGGCCAGTCTGGCCTCCAGTTCGGGATCCAGCCGTACACTCCGCATCTCGGCACCTCCGTATTACGATCACAGCAATTGTATCACACACTCGACTCGGGGTGCCGGGTCCTGGCGGCGGATGACAACGTATCCGCGATTGATGAGGGCCCGCCGAACTGCTAGACTTCCGCAAATGCTGCATATCCGGGCCATTCCCGCGTTGCGATGGCGGTTACAGACCCGGTTGGCGCACGCCTTCCACGTATCCATCAGGGCTGTCCTTCTATAAATCGCCACAGCAAACTTGCTTGCCGCGCTACCACTCAGGACTCATGGGATGGCTTAGTCCGTGGCGACAGCAAACAGAACCGGTCTGCATCCCGGCGTCTACGAATCTTTGTTGACTCAAGTGCTCGCCCGGCAACTGCCCGGCGACAAGCGGCTCTATCGCCTGGAGGAGCTATCCTCGGCAGACAGTCCTGCCCTTCTCGCGAGGCACGTCAGCGACCTCGTCGAACTCGTCCTCCGCGAGCCCAGGTTCGAACGCGACATCGGGCGACAGCTGGAGTTCTGCAACCGGCTGATCGAGTCGATCGCGGAATCCAGCTCCAGCGGAGTTGATTCCGATGACTCCGTCGCCGAGACCGGCCGGCAATTATCCGAGGTTTATCGGCAGCCGAAGAGTCCTCTGGCTCCAATCGAGCCCCTGCCTCGACCAACCATCCCCTTCTCCCAGAATGCGCTCCTTGTGGCGTCCAAACAGGAGCCGGCACTTTCGCGGGAACTGAAGGCCGAATTCGCCTCTGCCGACCGTGTGGACCTCCTTTGCGCCTTCATTAAGTGGAGCGGGATCAGGGTACTGCTGGACGGGATAGAGGCCGCGCGAAGGCGCGGAGTGCCGTTTCGCATCATCACGACTACTTATACGGGGACAACCGAAGCGCGTGCTCTGGACAAACTTGCCTCGCTGGGGGCCGACATAAAGGTCAGCTACGAGACGCAGGCGACACGGCTGCATGCGAAGGCTTGGCTGTTCGAGCGCGCTACCGGGTTCTCGACCGCCTACATCGGCTCCTCCAACCTCTCTCACTCGGCGATACACGACGGCCTCGAGTGGAATGTTCGCTTAACTCAGCCGATGTCCTTCGCCCTCCTGGAGCGTTTCCGAGCAGCATTCGAGACCTACTGGGAAGACCCAACCTTCGAACAGTACGATCCCGACACGTTCAATATTGCCATTCGCCGTGCACGCTCAGGCAGCGAGACTTCCATCGTCCCCTTCGACCTTCAGCCGTACCCATTCCAGCGCGAGATGCTCTACCAACTCGAAGTCGAGAGGGAGCGGCACAACCGATGGCGCAACCTGATTGTCGCGGCGACCGGGACCGGCAAGACGATCGTATCCGCATTCGACTACAAGCGCGTTCGCGAGTCAGAAGGATACGACTCGTTGCTGTTTGTGGCCCATCGAAGGGAGATACTCGAGCAGAGTCGTGACATCTTCCGAAACGTTCTTCGCGATGGCAGCTTCGGGGAACTATTGGTCGCGGGTGAACGCCCGCGCGAGGGAAACCACGTGTTCGCATCGATACAGTCGCTAGCCTCGGTGCGCCTAAGCGATCTGGCCCCCGACGCGTACGACGTGGTAATAGTGGATGAGTTCCACCACGCTGCCGCTCCCACCTATGAGAGACTCTTGGGACATCTGCGCCCGAGACTGCTGCTGGGGATGACAGCGACGCCAGAGCGCACCGATAGCATGGATATCACGACGTGGTTCGACGGGCACATCGCGGTCGAACTGAGGCTGTGGGACGCGCTCGAGCAAGGCCTTCTGTGCCCGTTTCAGTACTTTGGAGTCGCCGATAACGTTGACCTGTCACGGTTGACCTGGAGCCATGGAGGGTACGAAATCGGCCAGCTTGAGAAGGTCTACACCGGTAACGACTCCCGCGTCTTGAAGGTGCTCAAGGCCATACGCGACGTTGTCGAGGCCCCCGAAGCGATGCGTGCGCTCGGTTTCTGTGTAAGCGTAAAGCATGCCGAATACATGGCCGACCGCTTCAACCAAGCGGGGATTCCTTCTGCAGCGGTATCGGCCAGGTCAGCGCAGTCCGAACGCACTGATGCCCTCCGAGCGCTGCGCGAGCGCAGGATCAACGTGATCTTCGCGGTGGACTTGTTTAACGAGGGCCTGGATATACCCGATATTGATACGATCTTCTTCCTCCGGCCCACCGAAAGCCCCGTTGTATTCCTTCAGCAGCTTGGCCGAGGTCTAAGACGGATAGAGGGCAAGGCCGGAGTCACAGTACTGGACTTCATAGGACAGCAACATCGCCGTTTTCGATTCGAAGCCCGGTTCCGGGCGCTCCTCGGCGGTGACCGGAAGAAGGTGGAGCGACAGGTTGAGGACGACTTTCCCTTCTTGCCGTCGGGCTGTTCTATCAACCTGGACCGCCAGTCACAGGAGATAATCCTAAACAACATTCGGGGCGCGCTCAGGCTCCGGGGGTCACTGCTCAGCGATCGTCTCAGGGACCTCGGGGACATCTC
>DASVZE010000054.1:0-2692 GCA_036391775.1 Chloroflexota bacterium
GCGCGTCAGCACCGAGCCTATCCCCTTACCCGCGACACCCTCGCTCGAGCGCCTCGCCCGCCCCACCGTCGACCGGACGTTGAAGGCCATCAGGAGTCTCTAGAAACTCGTCTTTTCCCCGAATGCGCGACAAGCCGCCAAAACCTGGATTGACAAGCGTCAGGGCGTAAATCACCCAGCCCCGGCCATTTGAAGATCGCATCATATTGCCCCCAATAAGGAGACACGCGTGAAGGTAACTGTTCTGGGATTGGGAACTATGGGATCGGCGCTAGCCGGCCGCTTGCTGGAAACCGGCCATCAGGTGACGGTCTGGAACCGGACCCCGGGAAAAGCCGCCGATCTGGTCACAGCCGGAGGACGAGAGGCCACAACGCTAGCGGATGCTGTAGAGGGAGCGGAGGTGGTCTTTACCCTGGTGACCAATGACGCCGCCGTCAAAGCCATCGCTCTGCAGGGCAACGTCGTCGGGATGCTGGGTGAAAACACAGTCCTGGTCGACATGAGCACAGTCTCACCCGACACCTCACGAGAGGTCGGAGCAGCTACGCCCGGCGGCCGTTTCATCGATGCACCCATCCTCGGGGGACCGGACCCGTTCCGCCAGGGCAAGGCCAAACTGCTGCTCGGAGGCCGCAAGGATCGGATCGACCGTCTCCAGAACCTCTGGTCTGACCTTTCATCCGGCGCCTACTACACAGGACCCAACGGAACGGCAACGACCTTGAAGCTACTTTCCAACCTGATGCTGGTGGGCGGCACGCAGCTGTTGATGGAAGCAGTGGTGACGGCACAGGCGCACGGCTTCCCCAACGAGATCCTGCGCGACGTCTTTGGTGGCAGTCCCGCCGTTGCTCCGGGCGTACGAGTCCGGCTGGACGACGTGCTGGAGGGCGATCACGCGGGATGGTGGACGCTTTTGCTGGCCGATAAAGATATGAGTCTTGTGCTCAAGCTGGCACAGCAAGCGGATGTAAACCTGCCCCTAGCCGTGGCCTCCGAAAAGCTCGTCCGCACCGCCATCGACGCCGGTTACGGGGAGAAGGATCTGGGCGCCATGGTCGAGGTCTTCAGAGAGAAGACGGCAAGTCCTGCCTGACACGTCGACCGAAAAGGTCCCGAACCAGGTGATCCCTGGGAATCAATCATAGGCAATTGCCTCCGTGGGGTTAGCTTTTTTTGCCGCAACGCGGTAGTATTCCGATAACTGGATTAGCACGTCAAGCTCTGCTCCTTGAGGCCGGTCGTGTCGAGCATATCGAGACCTACTCCAGAAATCGCAGCCAGCTCACATGCGGGCAAAGTTGCGGCTGTGCCTTCGGGGACGGAGTGGCGGAATCCACGCCGGTACCTTCTTCTTGCGCTGTTGGTCCCGGGCCTCAGCCTGGTGATCTACGGGTTCATGAGTCAAAAGCTCATCGAGGGTGGGATCGGTACTTTGTGGCTCCTATCCGTCTGCTGGCTGGGCGGGCACATCGACAACTGGAACTGGACCGGCATGGGTCCCGAGACTCAGCCCAAGTCGGACGAGCTGGACATCAAGCCCGGCAAGACTCTCTGGGATCTGCTCCAGCTCATTATTGTGCCGGCCGTGTTGACTCTGGGCGTTGTCTGGTTCAACGACCGGCAAGGCGCAGCACAGAGTGAGAGGGCCCAAATCCAGGCCGCAACCGATCGCGCCGCGGCACGAGAACAAGCGCGGGATACGGTGCTGACCGGGTACTTTAGCGAGCTATCGGATCTCATCCTCAAGGACAAGCTGGGTCCAGGAGCCAATGACGGAGTGCGAGCCATCGCCCGCGCACGGACGCTGACCGCATTGACGCAGCTCACAGGGAGCCCGCCGCGGCAGTCGAATGTCGTGCGCTTCCTCTCCGAGTCGGACCTCATTCCTGTGGTCGATCTTTCGATCGTCAACCTGCAGGGCGTGAGCCTGGAGGGTTTTAACCTGTCATGCCCTCGTCCGCCCCGCAACCAGCGCTATTGCGCCGACCTGAGCTACGCGTGGCTGAATCACACCAACCTGAAATACGATCATCTCGCGTATGCCAACCTTTCATTCGCTCACCTCTCCCATGCCGGCCTGCTTCATGCCAACCTGTCTGAGTCCAGGCTGCGCCACGCCGACCTCTCATATGCCGACCTGTCACATGCCAATCTGACCGACGCCGACCTTTCCGGCGCCACGATTGGGGGCGTTACCTGGCGCCATACAAAGTGTCCGGATGGGACATGGAGTGACAGGACCTCGACCAGCTCACAGTCCTGTGCCAGGCATCTCCTCTTCATCCGCGCTCAGATGACGATGACTCCTGCCCCTCGGTCGTATCGAGCCAGCTTGGACGCTGAAACGATTCCCCGCGCGTCATGTACGGCCACCATCGCCTCCTCGGTACGCGGGCATCACTCACCCGTCAGTGGCCCGACGGAGAGGGCCGGCTCGAGCGGAATCGTGAGCTGGTCGTGGAATACGGCGAAAATGCGCCGGGGACCTTACCGACGAGTCAACGAGGGCCAGGTGACGTGCTCGTACAGGGGGCAGCTCACAACAGCGTCTGTCAGGGAGACGACGTAGTGCGCCGTAGCCATCACGTTGCCGGACGGACGACCTCCGGCCCTATGCGACATTCTGCGGACCTGCCGCGTCCAGAAGATCACCCAGGCCGTGGTTACGCGCCGCAGTAAGCAGCAG
>DASVZE010000055.1:0-2741 GCA_036391775.1 Chloroflexota bacterium
CATGGCGCTGAAGCGGCGCATCATCAAGCTGGACGACTAACACGCTCACCCTTTGGGCCTAGACGGAATGGGCCGTTGGGCGGATTACCGCAGCCTGGCCGGGTAGTAGCCTCTCCTCGACGGGAGCGACCCGTTGGAGGCACTACGTGATGGCGGTGAAAGTGCTGGTCGCGGACGGCGACCCGACTATCAGGGACGGCCTGATCGCCATCCTGGAGACACAGCCCGACTTCGCGGCGGTGGGGGAGGCCGGGGACGGGCACCAGGCGGTGGAGATGGCCAGGGGGCTCCGCCCGGACGTCGTCCTGATGGACATGGGTATGCCGAACCTGGGCGGCATCGAGGCCACACGCCGGATCAAGCAGGAATCCCCCTCCACCCGAGTAATCATCCTCACCACCTACCCCAGCCACGTCACCGAAGCGTTCGCGGCAGGCGCCAGCCGTTACCTCTTGAAAGACAGCCCCACCCCCGAGCTTATGCGGGCGATCCGCGGCCAGTAGTTTTCACCACCAAGACACCAGGGCACCAAGACGCGTTTGAGCGCTAGAATTCTGGTGTACTGGCAACCAGGCGATCGACGACCAGAGGCACCGTGAAAGTAATTGCGGAAACGTGTACCCAGTCATGATCTGGCGCCTCGTGTTTCCGCAATCCTGCGTACACTACCTGGTCGGATGCCGGCGTCGCGATGGTCTGGTTATTGCTTGCTCGGTGCCAAATAGCCCCGGCACCATCGCCGCGGTCTTAGCAAGCTATACTGTGTTAGCCTAGCGCCTAAGCGGCTATACTCCGGTTGGATCGCCGCTGGAACACGGTTCGCGGGGCGGTAAGGAGACCGTGAACAGGGACAACTGGCGTCGCATTGCTCCCGTCGTAGTCGCGTGTGCCGCGCTGCTGCTGCCAGTCCTTACCTTCGCGCAGAGTCGCTCGTTAGATCAGCCAGACGGGCCCCGTGTCCTCCCAGAGGTGAGCCGCGCGGTCCAATTCGCCGTATCGCCACCCCTCCGGAATATGCCGCCCCTGCGAGAGGAGCGTGGCCCGAGGGAGAATCCGCTCCGACCGATCCCCCTGGGACCAGCCTCCAACCAGCCAGACCCAGCGGTGCAGACCACGAGTGGTCCGCTCGTCTCCACGTCCGCCGGTGTCAGTTTCGCCGGCGTGGGGAATGGCGACTACGGCTTCTCGCCCAATGCCGCGCCGCCCGACACAAACCTCGCCGTGGGCACGACGCAGGTCATTCAATGGGTCAACGAATCCTTCGCCGTGTTCGACAAGTCTTCCGGCGCGCTGGTCTATGGCCCGGCTGCCGGAAACACTTTGTGGCATGTCCCGGCGCTTGCGGGCACGGGCTGCTACGTCAATAACGACGGCGATCCCATCGTCCAGTACGACAAGGCGGCGGGTCGCTGGGTGATGACCCAGTTCTCCGTCAGCAGCCCTTCGACCTATCACTACCTCCAGTGCGTCGCCGTTTCGCAAACGTCCGACGCCACCGGCGCGTACAACCTGTATGAGTTTGATTACGGCACGACCCAATTTCCAGACTATCCGAAGCTCGGGGTATGGCCGGACGCCTATTACATTAGCTACAACATTTTCAGCAACGGGTCTTCGTTTGCCGGGGCCAAGGTATGCGCCTTTGACCGCGCCGCCATGCTCGCTGGAAGCACGGCCACGCAGCAGTGCTTCCAGTTGGGTACCAGCTACGGCGGCCTCTTGCCGTCCGATCTGGACGGTTCCAACCCACCACCGGCCGGCTCGCCGAACTTCTTCCTGAACTTTGGCTCGAATTCTCTCAACCTGTGGAAATTCCACGTCGACTGGGCAAACACGGCCAACACGACGCTCGTGGGTCCGGTCAACATGCCGGTCGCGGCCTTTACCCCTGCCTGCAATGGTGGCACCTGCATCCCTCAGCCCAGTAAGAGCCAGAAGCTCGACTCGCTCGCGGACCGACTGATGTACCGTCTGGCATATCGCAACATTGGTAACCACGAAGCCCTAGTAGTCAATCACTCTGTCACCGCGCCCAGCGGCCAGGCCGGCATCCGGTGGTACGAGATTCGTAACCCCGGCGGGACGCCCACCATCAACCAGCAGGGGACCTATGCCCCCGACTCGAACTACCGATGGATGGGCAGCATCGCCATGGATCAGATGGGCGACATCGCCGTAGGCTATAGCGTCTCGAGCAACAGCCTTTACCCGTCAATCCGATACACGGGGAGGTTGGCGTCCGATGCAGCCAACGTGATGCAGGCTGAGACAACAATCGAGATGGGCGGTGGCTCTCAGACTGGGCACCTGTCTCGGTGGGGGGACTACAGCAGCATCAGCATCGATCCAGTGGACGACTGCACCTTCTGGTATACCACGGAGTACCTGAAATCGAGCGGATCATTTAACTGGAGCACGTGGATCGCCTCCTTCAAGTTCCCTTCTTGTGGCAGTGCAGGCCCCACGCCAACCGGGACAGCGACCGCCACCAGTACACCCACGAGCACACCAACGGCCACAGCGACCGCTACGCCGGGCAGCACCGCCTCAGCGACGCCGACCCCAACCAACACGCCGGTCTCTGCGACGGCGACCAGCACGCCTACCGCGACTGCCACCCCGGTGACGTCCACTGCGACGCCGACACCGACCCCAGTCTCCGGGACCAATCTCGCCCTGCTGAGGCCGGCGGCGGCGTCTTCGCTGGAGTCGTCAAGCTACCCGGCGAGCAACGCTGTGGA
>DASVZE010000056.1:0-12121 GCA_036391775.1 Chloroflexota bacterium
CCGCGCGACCCACGCGAATTGCTGGATCTCATCGGCCTCGAGGAGCGGAAGGATGCCCGCTTTGAAGATCTCTCGGGAGGACAGAAACAGCGCCTCTCTCTGGGACTGGCTCTGGCCGGCAACCCCGACGTGGCTTTCCTCGACGAGCCCACCGCGGCCATGGATCCGCAGGCCCGGTTGCAGACCTGGGAGATCGTGCAGGGGCTGCGCCGTGACGGCGTGACTGTGGTGCTGACCACCCACAACATGGAAGAGGCTCAGCGGCTCGCCGACCACGTCGCCATCGTGGATCACGGCCGGCTAATCGCCTTCGGCACTCCCGCGGAACTGACTGGCCTGGAAGGCAGTGAAGTCGTGACCTTTACGGCCCGCGAGGGGTTGGACAAAGAGACTCTGGAGGGGCTTCCGGGAGTGGCGCAGGTACGAGAGCCGCGTCCTGGGGCATGGAGCCTGACCACCAGCGACGCCATCGGTATGGTGGCCGCCCTTGCCCAGGTGCGCGAGGATCGTGGCCTGGTGATCGAGCATTTGACGATCACGGGAGCCTCGCTGGAGGATGTGTTCTTGCAGCTAACCGGAAATGAGGTAAGGGACTGATGTACGTGCTCGCATTGCAGGGAATGACGGAAACGAAGCTCTGGCTGCGTCGCAGAGAAACTGTGTTCTTCTCACTGCTGCTGCCGGTGATGTTCCTGGCATTTTTCGGGGCACTGTACGGCAGTCAGATAGTGGCAGGAACGCACACCAGTTACATCAGCTACCTGGTGCCGGGGTACGCCGTGTTCGCCACCATGGCGGTGGCCCTGGGAACCGTGTGCACCACCCTCGCCAACGAACGGCACGAACACATCTTGAAGCGGCTGGGTGGCACCCCGCTGCCGCGCGCCTCGTTGATCGGCGCCAAGATCTTGGCGGGATCTGTCCTTATCGCAGCGGTGGTCGCCGTCCTGATACTGGTGGGCACCCTGGTGTACGGCGCCCATATCCGCGGGAACATTCTGAGCGGCATTCTCATCCTGATCGTCGGAATCCTCTCCTTCGCCGGCATAGGGATCCTGCTGGGCGGCACGGTGAAGCCCGACTCCTCGGTGGCAGTGGCCAATCTGGTGTACCTCGCTTTCTCCTTTCTGGGCGGAGTGTTCGTGCCGCTGAGCCAGTTCCCTCGGGGCCTGCGCAACGTGGCTACACTGCTCCCCTCGGAGCGCATGGCAGACGCCATGCAGGTGGTGTGGACGAAAGGCGACGGGCTCGGTAGCACGGGCCTCGACCTGCCCATATTGATCGCCTGGGGCTTTGCCTCCCTGCTGCTGGCCAGTCGCCTCTTCCACTGGGAGTGACTGGCGCGGCCGCGGGAATTGGAGTACCGTCGGGTGGAGGATCGATCGTGAACGCAATACGCGAGGCGCGCAGGGGGCGCGCCTTCCGCCTGTGGCTCCTCTTCCCTGATCATGGGGACGTCTGGGACCGCTGGTTCCCCTTCTGGCACGTCGTCGCATACGCGGCGTTGCTGTTCTGTCTCGCCGTGGCGCTTCTGGACCGGCATACGGCGGACAAACGCTGGGTGATCGGGATCGGTGTGGCCCTCTGGGCTGTCTGGTACTGGGCTGGTGTGATCCATCCGGGGGAGAGACGATACCGGCCTCACCAGGTGCTGCTCTACTTCTGCGGTGCCTTGCCTCTCTTTGCCCTGCTGACTGCCCTGGATGGAATCTTCTACCTGCTGACCTCGTTTCTCTACCTCCTGGTGTTCAGCCTCCCGCCGCTGCGATGGGCGTTAACCGGCGCCGGCGCCCTCACACTCCTCCTGATAGCCTGGACGGTACATTTGGAAGCGCGCTCGCCATCTGCTCTCGCGCCCATTGCGATTTCCTTCGGAGTACCGGCGGCGATGGGACTCATGTTGACGCTGTTCATCGTCTCCATCATCAGACAAAGTGCTGAGCGCCGCGCGCTCATCGAGGAGCTTCAAACGACGCGTGTGGAGCTGGCTCGCCGGGAACGTGAGGCGGGGATGCTGGAGGAGCGGGGACGCCTGGCGCGGGAGATCCACGACACAGTGGCCCAGGGGTTGGTGAGCGTGGTGATGCGCCTGGAGGCCGCCGAGCCTCTGGTGCCCGCCGCGATGCAGCCCGTGCGCACCTCTCTGGAGGAAGCCAGTCGTGTGGCGAGGGAAACCCTGGTCGAAGCTCGCCGGGCAGTGGAAGGCATGCGCCCCGCCGCTCTCGAACAGACATCGCTGCCCGAAGCACTGCGCCGTACGGGTGAAGCGTGGGAAGTTAATAGCGGCGTGGCTCTCCAGGTGGAGGTGACGGGGGCCGTCCGCCCGTTGGGGCCGGACGGCGAGGTCGCGGCCTTGAGGGTAGCCCAGGAGAGTCTTGCCAACGTGGCCAGGCATGCAGGCGCAGCTCGCACCGTCATCACCCTCTCCTATCTCGAGGACTGCGCCATCCTGGACGTGCGTGACGACGGTCGTGGAATGAAACCGGACGGCGCGCCTCGCCCGCCGGGAACAGGCTACGGACTTCACACAATGCAGGAGCGGGTGGAGGCGCTTGGCGGCTCGCTCCAGATCGAGAGTGCGCCGGGTGCCGGAACCACGATCACGGCAATCATCCCGCTGCCGGAGATGCCGGAATGAGCGGCCCAATCCGCATTGTGGTGGCAGACGATCACCCCGTGGTACGCGCCGGCCTGGCTACGTTACTGAAGATGGACGGGGACTTCGAGGTGATAGGCGAGGCTTCGGATGGGGAAGAAGCCGTCGCCCTGGCGGCGGCGCTGCGGCCCGACGTGGTGTTGATGGACCTGCGTATGCCGCGGGCCGATGGGGTAACGGCGACACAGCGCATTTGCGCCGCTCCGAATAGTCCCCACGTTCTCGTTCTGACTACCTATGACACGGATGCCGACATTGTACGGGCCGTCGAGGCAGGGGCCACAGGCTATCTGTTGAAGGACGCCCCGCGGGAGGAACTGTTTCGGGCCATCCGCTCCACGGCAGAAGGGAAATCTCTGCTGGCTTCCTCGGTGGCCACGAAGCTGATGGCCCGAATGCGTGCGCCCGTGGGTGAAGCCCTGAGCGACCGCGAGGTCGAGGTGCTACGCCACGTGGCGCGTGGCGCCAGCAACAAGGAGATCGCAGGCTATCTCTGGATTAGCGAAGCCACCGTGAAGACACACCTCATCCATATTTTTGGGAAGCTGGGAGTGGCTGACCGCACTGCTGCCGTTACCACCGCACTGAACCGGGGAATCCTCCGTCTGGAGGAATAACTGGACCCGTTCCGATCCTCATGCCGGCTACTCCGTTTCCGAATCAGCCACCGGATAGCTGCCAGCAGCCTTGCTCCCGCTGCGCACTCGAGAAGTTCACTCCTGTAGACTGTTGTCATGTGCCTGCGCGGCGGCTCCGGCCGTTTGCGCGGCAGCTCGTTTCATGCCGCGTCTACCCGTCTTCCGCAGTCTCCTGCTCATCGTGGCCCTCATAGCCGCCGGTTTCGCCGGCTGGCCCGCCGGGGCTGATCTCACCAATGCGTCCGGAGAGCAATTCTCCCTGCTGCGAGCCTTCGCGTCGGCCGCTCGCGAGTTTGGCGTGCCCGAGCCGGTGCTGCTTTCGGTCTCGTACCATCTCTCGCTCTGGGAGAATCATGACGGCCGGCCCAGCACATCCGGCGGCTACGGGCCAATGGACCTGACACACGCCGATCGCGTTATGGACATCACCACGCGCGGACGGGCGGTCATCCGCCTGGTGAGACACGACCCGAGTCTGCGTACACTGGATCTTGCCGCCAGGCTCCTCAAGGTACCCAGCAACGTTCTTGAGCGGAATGCCACACAGAACATACGTGGTGGGGCTGCCCTGCTGGCACACGATGCGATGCAGACAACGAGCAGCAGGCCACGGCGCCTGGCCGATTGGTACGGCGCAGTCGCCCGTTACAGCGGTTCACCGTATGCTCCCGCCGCTGCCGCCTTTGCGGACTCGGTATACCGAACGATCGGCACGGGAGTCGCTCGCATCACGGCCACGGGCCAGCGGGTGTCCCTGCCGGCCCAGCACGTTTCGCCCAATACACGGACGGCCACATTGCTGCCGCTCATCCGATCCGCGCAGACCAGGGCCGCCTGCCCTGCCACCATCGCCTGCCAGTATGTTCCCGCCGCCTACCACGTGAACAATCCTCGAAATCCGCAAGACTACGGCAACTATGACGTGGCAAACCGCCCCAAAGACGGTCTCGCCATTCGCTATATCGTGATCCACGACACCGAAGGATCGTATGCCGGCGCCATCTCCTCCTTTCAAGATCCTGCCCGCTACGCCAGTGCCAACTACGTCATCCGCGCCTCCGACGGCCTTGTGACCCAGATGGTGGCCAACAAGGACATTGCCTGGCATGCCGGCAACTACTACGTGAATATCCACGCTATCGGGATCGAGCACGAGGGGGTAGCCATTCAGGGCGCCACCTGGTACACCGAGCAGTTCTATGAAACCTCGGCTGCTCTCGTCCGTTACCTCGCCCACACGTATCACATCCCGATCGACGTAGCACATATCGCGGGTCACGACGGGGTTCCCGGTGACACGCCGGCGGGCCAATCTGCCGAGCACTGGGACCCGGGGCCGTTCTGGGATTGGCAGCACTATATGCAGCTTCTCGGCGAACCGGCACCGACCGCTGTGGTTCCTGCCCCACTGGTGACAGATCCATCCATCGTCACGATCACCCCCACATTCGCCACCAACAGGCCGCCTGTGCGCTATTGCCCAAGCGCCACCACATGCGATCTGGTAGCAGCCCAGCCGGCAAACTTTGTTTATCTGCACACCGCACCCAGCGCCTCGGCCCCACTGGTCGGCGACCCGGCTCTCCACTCATCGCCCGCGGCGGGAACTACACAGGCGCCTGATTGGGGCGACAAAGCGATCACCGGCCAGCAGTTTGTTCGTGTCGCCCGCCAGGGACGGTGGGATGCTATTGATTACGGTGGAGTCAAAGCATGGCTCGACGATCCGGCCTCGAAACCGACGACTGTGCTCAGTAGCGGATGGGTCGTTACACCGAGAGGGTCAGCACCCATCAAGGTCTATGGCTGTGCCTGTCCGGAGAGATCGGCTTATCCCCACTTCATCCATCATCCGCAAAAGATCACGCCCCTGCAGTACAGCATTCCACCCGGACAAGAGTACGTCGCCACCGGGCCGATAACGGCCAGCTATTACTGGACTCCGACACAATCCCAACACGCGGTCGTGATCGGGAAGACAGTCTACTATCAGATCTCGTTCAACCATCGCTTTGCCTTTGTGCTGGCCGGCCAGGTGCGGGTGACGTCGATCACCGCGCCCACACCGACGCCGGAGCCCACCGCTTCGCCTACCCCGACGGCCACTGCTTCCCCCACACCGAGCGAACGGGAGATTGCCAGCCCTACCCCGACGCCAAGCAGCATCCCATGATCTGTCAGGGCACGCGAGTTTGAGACCAGCAGATCATCAGCTACTGCCGGATCGGCGAGCCCTCCAGTCACATCTGGTACGTCCTGAAGTACCTGCTGGGCTATCCGCAGGTCAAGAACTACGACGGATCGTGGACCGAGTGGGGCAATCTCGTGGCGGCACCCATCGAGAAGTGAAGTGCATAGTGTCTCCCCGTGATGCGTTCTTTAGAGCCTCCCCTTGCGCTCTAGAGGCGCGTCCGAGCGTGGTTCAGAGCCTGAAGCGCATCCTGATGCAGCTGCGAGACGAGCTTCGCAGCCGGGATCGCGGCAGTAAGCTCATGAGCTTGACCTGCCCAGAGGTTAACCACGTCGGCGTCGCCCGTCTGGCGGCCGCGGGCACGCAGCGGAGCAGTCAAGTGATGAACCTCGGGGTAAGCAATGGGCGCCTGCGGCCCAAACTCACGCATGAGTCGATTGACGATGCCGCGTGCCAGGCGGCCGGTAAACACACGGGTAGGCGCTGTGGGCCGCGATGATGCGAGTGCCTCCCGATGCACCGGAGAGGTCCCTGCCTCGGGACAACGCATAAAGGCGGTACCCAGCTGAGCAGCCGCCGCCCCGGCGGCGAGGACCGCCGCGACTGCCCCTCCCGTGCCAATGCCGCCGGCCGCCACGAGAGGGATCCGGACGCGGGCGCCAACAAGCTGAAGCAGCGCCAAAACGCTGTAATCAGTGACATCCGGCCGATCCACAAACGAGCCGCGGTGACCACCTGCCTCGTTGCCCTGGACGACGAGAGCCGAGGCACCGACAGCCTCCGCCTGTTGGGCCTCATCGACATCGGTGATGGTGATCCATACCTCCGAGCCGGCGTTCTTGAGTGAGTCGATGACCTCGGGTGGCGGACAGCCGAAAGTGAATGAGACGACCGCCACAGGATCCTCGCGGAGGATGCGCAGCTTCTCCTCGAAACCGTCGTCATCAAATCGTGGCCGGCCCAGGTCGACCCCTGCTCGGCGAGCTTCGGTCTGCAAGACGGCTGCGTATCGCTCAACCACCCCCAGCTCAGCAGGACCAAGAGCCGGGGCAAAGACATTGACACCAAGCGGCCGATCAGTGAGATCTCGCGTGGCCGCAATGTCCTGCGCCATCGCTTCGGGTGTACGGTACCCCGCCGCGATGAATCCGAGTCCTCCCGACTCCGAGACGGCCCCTGCCAGCGCCGGGGTGGACGGCCCTCCAGCCAGAGGCGCCTGCACAATCGGGATAGATAGTTCATCGAGTATCACAGCGTATCTTCTCCTTCAGCCGCATCCACTCCCGCATCTCCTCATCCGCTGCTCTCCCTATACCAGTGTGCGAAACGCCGGCGACGAGAGGAGCGTCATAGCCACCCAAGTGGGTCCCTTGGTTTCACCGTAGCCATAACCTCTGACTTGCTCGATAATCCAAAACTACGATTCCTTCCGCTTCCAGAATGTCGCGAGCTTCTGGAGAGGTCAGAAAGTCGAGGTCCGCCTTGCGCACCCGCCAGCTATCAGGTTCTAAGGCTCGTGACTCAGCAGTATCGAGACTGTGATGGACCGCCCACTCGCTGAGCCCTATCGGTAATTGATAAAGTTCGAGATGAGGGTTAGGTGTGGTCAAGCCCTCAAGAGCCGGAATTCCCGAGAGCGCGAACGAGCGTGACATGCACCCCGTGAGTGCAGAGCGCTCGTAAGGTGGCCTGGAGAACCGTCACAAACTCCTCACGGTCTGCAAGATCACCAAATATATCGCGCAGACCCAGCAGGGGACGCGGGTCATCACGTGCCATAGAGGCAAGAGATTGTAGCTCTGCCGCGCGCGCGTCCTGTATCAGGATCTCCCGGCCCTGGTCGTCGACTCCACTCAGATAGCGCAGCCAGCCTGCCAATGCCAGCGTGAGCCACCGGTGCGGCCGCCCGGCATTCAGTGCGTCGTTCAGCGGCGGGAGGAGAAACTTGGGCACCTTGGCAGATCCGTCCATGCAGATGCGAGCCAGCTGATCGCCGATCTTCGGATTGGAGAAGCGCTCGATGAGAGTTTGCTGATAGACGTCCAGATCGATGCCCGGGACCGGCGGCAGGAGCGGAGCGACCTCGTCGCGCATCTGACACGTAATGAAGGAGCGGAAGTTCTGGTCGGCCATGACGGCTTCAACGGTACGATAGCCGGCGACATACCCCAGATAACCCATGGCCGCATGACTGGCGTTGAGGAGGCGGATCTTCATCGTCTCGTAGGGGAGAACGTCAGCCACCATTTGCACACCCACCTTCTCCAGGGCGGGCCGCCCGTTGTTGAAGACGTCCTCCACCACCCACTGACGGAACGGCTCGGTTATGACTGGCCACCGGTCGGCAACGCCGAACTCCCGGGCTACCAGCTCACGCTCGGCGTCCGTTGTTTGTGGTGTGATGCGATCCACCATGCAGTTAGGGAAGGAGACATATCGCTCGATCCAGTTTGCGAGAGTATCGTCGCGCATACGCGCAAAGGAGGCCACCGCGGTCTGTATTACGTGTCCGTTGCGGTGCACGTTGTCGCACGAGAGAACGGAGAAGGGTGGGATACCCGCCAGACGGCGGCGATTCAGAGCTTCGGTGAGGTAGCCAAATACCGTGGCCGGACGGGTTGGGTGCTTCAAGTCGGCCTGCACAGCCTTGTTGGAGGCATCAAATCGGCCGGTCCTTTCGTCGACGTTGTAACCGCCCTCGGTGATGGTCATGGTTACCAGGCGAGTGGAGGCGTCTGCTAGAGCGGTCAGAACGGCTTCCGGTCGCTCCGGTGCAAACAGGTATTCGAGCAGCGAGCCCACGACGCGAGCCTCATCCGCCTCTGCGTTACGCACCAGCAGCGTGTACAGACCCTGCTGCAGCCCGAGTGCCTCGGCAACTCCGCGATCCTGTGGCAGTAGTCCAACCCCTTTCTCGCCCCACTCACCGCCTATGGCCGCGAGATCATCCAGGTATACCGCCTGGTGGGCACGATGAAAGCTGCCGACACCAAGATGGATGATCGATGGGTGCAAGCACCGCCGGTCGTAGGCCGGCGTCTCGATCCTGCCGTTGAGTGCCCCGAGTGCCTCTTCGTTAAGCCGGCGGGCGGCGCTATTCGCCATGTCGCACCTCCCCCCATTCTCGATCCATGAGCTTACCCTTTCACCGCACCCAGGGTGAGACCTCGAATCAGCTGTCGCTGCGCGATCCATCCCAGCAGGACAGGAACCACGATAGCGAGCGATAGAGCCATCGACATGCGCGCCCAGAAGAGCCCCTCGGCGGTCATATACGAGGAGACGAAGACAGGGACGGTTGGCGCGTCGGTATAGGTGAAGGTGACCGCAAAGAGGAACTCATTCCAGGAGAAGATCACAGACAGAAGGCCGGCGACGGCAACCCCGGGAAGAGAGATGGGAAGGAGAATCCGCGCGAGTACCTGCCAATCGCTGGCGCCATCCACTCTCCCCGCCTCGAGTAGCTCCTTCGGAATGTCGCTGAAGAAGGAGTACATAATCCATACCACCAACGGGAGATTGACGGCGGTATAGACGATGATCAGCGCCAGAAGCGTATCCAGGAGGTGAACATCCTTGAAGATGACGTAGAGCGGAATCAGCACCCCTACCGCCGGCATGAATTTGGTGGATATGAGCCAGAAGAGAACGCCCTCATTGCTCTTGCGCGGATGCCAAACCAGGGCGAACGCTGCCGGGATCCCGAGCGCGAGCGCGGCAATGGTTGAGACGCCGACTGCGATGATGGAGTGATAGATGTACGTCATGATCCCGCTGTTCAGAGCGTCGTTCAGGTTGTCCAGGATAGGAGTGAAGATCAAGCTTGGCGGCATCTGATACGCCGACACTTCATCTTTGAAACCAGTCAGGACCATCCAGACGATAGGAAAGACGATGAGGATGGTGATGATATAGACGGCCAGGGTAGCTACCGTGGAACCAAGACGTTGTTTCAGTGCCATTACTGAGCCTCCCCGTAGCCGGTCATGCGTAGCAAAACGCGGTTGAATCCCGTGGCAATGACGATGGTAATCAGCACGGCAATGACAGCCAGTGCCGAAGCGGCTCCGACATCCCAATCGTTGAACGCAGTGCGGTAAATGAGGAAAGGAAGGTTGGTGGAGGCGTCGCCGGGGCCACCCTGCGTCCCCACGAAGATCTCACCAAAAACCCCCAGCAGATAGATCAAGCCAAAGAGTGTCGACACGGCGATGTAGCGCTGTAGGTGCGGGATAGTGATGTGACGAAAGACTGCAAATGGCCCCGCGCCGTCGATGTGTGCCGCCTCGATCAAGTCCTCCGGCAAGCTCTGCAGGCCGCCGAGCAGAATCAACATGAAGAAGGGGAACCACTCCCAGGTCAGCATGATCCCGACGCCGAGCAGCGGCTGAGAGCCGAGGACATCGGGTGGAGTCATCCCAACCTGCTGAAGCAGCCACGCGATCAGCCCATATACCGGGTTTAGAAGCATGTTTCTCCATATCTCCGCTGTCGCTACCGGCATCACGAAGAACGGAGTGATGAGCAGGGTGCGGACCAACGGCCGAAGCGGAAAGGAGCGGTTGAGCAAGAGAGCCAGCAACAACCCAATGACCATGCCGGCGACCAGCACTCCGACGGTAAGGACGAGTGTGTTGATCAACGCCGTCATGAAGGTGCTGGACGATAGCATGCTCGAGTAATTGGAGAGCCCAACAAAGTGGATCCCCTGATCCGGGCGGACCAGATTCCAGCTCAGCATGCTGATGTAGATGGTGGCCAGGAAGGCAATCTGCGTGACCAGACCCACCAGGATCAATGCCGGGGAGAGAAACAGCCGCCTCTCCGTCGAGCTTTGTTGCGCCTCCCGCTTGCTAACCACCGGCTCCGTTCGGAGGACCGGAGTCGTTACATCCGCCATAGCGCGCCTCCTGAGGTTGAACGAGAGGCGGAGAGCAGCCGGCTCCCCGCCTCTCCGATCTTGGCAGCTACGGCTACTTCTTGTAGCCGCCCTTTATGGCGGCGTTCGCAGCCAACTTTTGTGCCTGCGAGAGTGCGGAGTTCACACTTATGCGGCCGGCAACAGCGGCCGACATCAGTTCACTGACACTCTGGCCCATCCCTTCAAACTCAGGGATGTCGACGTACTGGATGCCGACGTACGGCACCGGCTGCAACGTTGCGTTATGCTGATTGGCCGAAAGGATGGATGATTTGACCGTGCCGGCGAACGAGCCGGCGGCCTTGAGGTAGTTGCTGTTTGTGTAGGTGGACGCGCGTGAGCCTGGTGGGATAGTGACCCATCCCTTGGTCGTGCCCACGAGATTGATGTACTGCCTGCTGGTCGCCCAGGTGATGAATTCGGCGGCGGCGGCTTTGTTCTTGCTCGCGCCCTCGACCCCGAGCGCCCACGCCCACAACCAGTGCGAGCCCTTCGGGGTCCTCTGAACCGGAGCGTAGGCAAAGCCGATCTTTCCAGCTTCAAGTGACTGTTTAGGATCCTCCAGAAATCCGGCCGCGACGGTGGCGTCAACCCACATTGCCACCTTGCCAGTGGACATGAGAGTCTCACATTCGGTGAAGCCGTCGCTCGACGCACCAGGCTCGCCATAGTTGCGAACCAGATTCACGTAGAAATTGACCGCTGCCTTCACCGGGGCGGTCGTCAGCTGGGCGTTCCAGCTCATGTCGTACCACCTCCCCCCGAAGGTGTTGATCACGGTGTCCAGCGGAGCGAGCACTTCACCCCAGCCCGGTATACCGCGCAAGCAGATGCCGTGCACGCTGTTGCTGTTCACCTTCTTTGCGGCGGCCGCCACTTGCGACCATGTGGGGTGAAGCGGCATATTGATGTGCTTGGCGCTGAAAATGTCTTTGCGGTAGTAGAGCATACTGCTCTCACCGTAGAACGGAACAGCGTAGAGCCTCCCCTTGTAGGACAGCGCGTCCCGGATCGACGGGAAGATGTCAGTGAGGGCGTATGCGTTACGGGTAGCCGCAGGCATGCTATTAAGTAACGGGGTAAAAGGAACGGCCCACTTGTTCTTGGCCCAGATCGGCGCGTCGTATGTGCCGATCGTCGCGACGTCGAACTTGCCGGCCCCCGTCGCGACGTCCGTCGTCACTTTGGCGCGCAGCTGATCTTCGGGCAAGGTGACGTAGTTGACTTTGATCCCGGTTTCTTTAGTGAAATAGTTCGATGTCAAACCCTCCACGGTGACCATGTCGGGGTTATTAACTGTGGCTACCGTGAGCGTCACTCCGTTCCTGCGCGGCAACGGTATGGTGGTCGATGATGCGGCGGTACTGGAGCTCGCTCCAGAAACCGCGGAAAGTTTAGCGCTGTTATTCGCTGCGGACGTGGTGGACCATCCGGCGAGCACGACGAAGATTGCTGCAACCGCACCCACCTGACGGGAAAAACGCCAACGCATCTAGCTCCTCCTCAAACTCCTTGTCCAACCATTCACACTGCGCTGTGCCTCTCCAGCAAAGGCGAGGCGAGGCTTCTCCTGACGTCTTCTCGAGCAGGCACCTCCTTCTCGAACAGTCCGGGGGTCCCCGAGAATTTCATCTCGCTGTCTTGATAGGAGACACCCGTAAGCGGCGGCTTGGACAGTCTCCTCCAGGAGGCGCCACGCCGCATTTCGTCTATTC
>DASVZE010000057.1:0-3615 GCA_036391775.1 Chloroflexota bacterium
GTCCGATACCCGGCTTGGTAAATCCTGTGTATGGCTGTGCGTGAGTACAGGGTGAGGCTTCCGACAGTCCATATCCTTCGTACAAATGTCCCCCCGTTAGCTCCTCGAACTGTCTCTTCACCTCGGCGGGAAGCGGCGCACCGCCGCAGACGCAGACATCAATGGATGAGAGATCGTATCGCCTGCTCCGCTCATCGTTAAGAAATGCGACGTACAGGGTCGGCACACCGGGAAAGATGCTTGGCCGGTAGCGTCGAATTGCTTCGAAGACTTCTTGCGGTGCCCAGCCGCTCGCTATGAGAACCGTACGCGCGGCCAGGAGAAGGCCGGCGTTCATGACCAGAGTTACGCCGTACACATGAAAGAACGGCAAGACGGCCAGCATGGTCTCACCGCCTTCTTTCAGTGTCGGGAACCATGCCACCATCTGCTGAGCGTTGGAGATGAGGCTGCTATGCGTCAGCATTGCCCCTTTTGGCGTACCCGTGGTTCCTCCGGTGTACTGCAGGAGTGCCACGTCTTCGGGTGCAACCCGCGCGTCACGTCCCATCTCTCGCCCGCTTCCTAGAAAGTAGCGAAAGGGAACGACCTCACGGCTAAATGGAATTGCCTGCTTTGGCTTGGGCACGCGTTTCAGGAACGGTCCCGCCAATCGCACCCAGGGGGGCATGAAGTCCGTGACTTTACCGACAACAACCCGCTGAACGCCACAGCGCTCCCAGACGTTGGCCAGCTTGTCATATAGGAGATCGAGAGTAACGACGATACGTGCATCGGTATCGCGAATGAAACGCTCAACTTCGCGTTCGACGGCGGTCGGAGGTATGGCGGCCACGATGGCACCCAGGCGTAGGGTACCGTAATAGGCGACAGGAAAATGCGGGATATTGGGCAAGAGAACTAGGACGACGTCACCCTTCTCGACACCAGCTCGTGTCAGGGCATCGCTCATGCGACGGGCGTGGCCATGCAAGGTCCGATAGGTCATCTCATAGCCCTGAAAGACGAGAGCAGGGCGATCTCCGTGGCGCGCCACGACGTCTTCGAATACATCCCACAAAGACTCTGAGACCGGCGGAAGTGTAGCTGGGACGTCCGGCGGATAGTGTTGCAGCCATGGTTTAGCGTCGTAGGCGGCTTCCGCGCTTGGCGCGCGGCCTTTGGTCTGCACGTCGCTCCTCCGGTTCAAGCTGACGCCATGCTACCACGACCCGCCCGACGGTACATCCGAAAAACTACTGAGGTCTCCCGTCGTACCACGCGTCTATTGAGGGGATAAGCGCGGGTATTGTGTGTTACGCGGTTTGCGCTTGCTTGCCTTGACGTTTCCCCTGTCGCCGGACCTCAATCACGCCTTTGACGCGTTCGATCCGCGCGAAGACCTGGGAAAGCTGGTTGATACCGCCAATACGCAGAGTTGCGGTGATGGTGGCACGTCCATCAACGCTCGTACTGGCGGATGCCGATGCCATGCTGAGCCTCTCATCTGCGACTGCGATCGTGATGTCCCGGAGCAAACCCTCGCGATCCCATGCCTCGACGATCACCGTTACCGGGTATAGCTGCTGAGCATCCTGAAGACCCCAGTCAACGTGAACCAGGCGCTCCGTTTCTTTTTCCGCCAGAATGCGGGGACAGTCAGCCCGGTGCACCGTCACACCGCGGTTGCGTGTGATGTAGCCGATAATGGGATCACCCGGCGCGGGATGACAATCGTTTGCCACGCGCGTGAGAAGATCTCCAACTCCCATCACACGCACCTCGCCGGATGGCGCCGGAGCTACCGGCGCCTCGGACGGTATCTCTTCCTCCTCAACCGGAAGGAGCCCCAGCCGGTTGAGAATCTGATGGATGGTTAGATCGCCGTATCCTAGCTGAGCGAACACATCGTCAGGGGCTTTGAGGCTCAGGTGACCGGCGAGCTCCACGAGCGCTTCGTGTTTCAGGTCACTGAGAGAACCCTGTCCCAGCTTCTGAAGTTCGGCATCAAGGATCTCTCGGCCACGCGCGATGTTCTCGTCGCGGTTCTGCCTTTTGAACCACTGTCTGATCTTCTGCCGGGCATTTGCGGATCGAACGATAGACAGCCAGTCCCTGCTCGGACCGTGCGACGCCTTGGTCGTCATGATCTCAACTCTATCTCCCGTCCGTAGCTCCGCATCGAGGGGAACCATCATGCCGTTGACCTTGGCGCCGATGGTACGGTGTCCTAGCTCAGTGTGAATGCGATATGCAAAGTCGATGGGCGTGGAGCCTGTAGGCAGATCGATGATGTCTCCACGCGGGCTAAAGAGGAAGACCTGCCCGGCAAACATGTCCGTCTTCAGGGTGTCCACAAACTCGGCGGCATCGGGGTCAAGGTCGTTCTGCCACTGGATCAGTGCCTGGATCCAGTCCGACAGCGGCTGCGGAAGACTTGCGGACTTACCCTGCTCTTTGTAGTACCAGTGAGTGGCGACGCCGAACTCGGCCACCTCATGCATCTCATGCGTTCGGATCTGAAGCTCAAGGATGCGGGACCCCTCGGTATAAACGGTGGTGTGAAGAGAGCGGTAACCGTTCGGCTTGGGCACGGCGATGTAGTCTTTAACCCTCCCCGGGACGGGTAACCACAGTCCATGAACCAATCCCAACACCTGATAGCACTCGGGAACCGTGTCAACCACGACGCGCACGGCAAATAGATCGTAAATGCGGCTCAGATTCATGTTGACGTCGATTCGAACTAGCTTCTTGTAGATGCTGTAAAGGTGCTTCGCCCGGCCCGTCACCTCCGCCTTGATGTGATGCTTGGCCAGCTCGGCCACGATCTCGGAGGTTGTCCGCTGTATGTATTCCTGGCGAGCTGACCGTTCTTCAGCCAGTTGTTCGGCCAGCCAGCGATACGCCTCGGGTTCCAGATATTTAAATGCCAGATCTTCGAGAGGCGTTCGAATCTGTGCGATACCCAGACGCCCTGCTAACGGCGCGTAAATTTCCCGAGTATCCAGTGCAATACGACGCTGCTTTTCGGGCGGCTGAAACTCAAGTGTCCGCATATTGTGGAGCCTGTCTGCCAGCTTGACGATGACAACACGCGGATCCTCCGCCATGGCCAGAAACATCTTGCGAACGTTTTCCGCCTGCTGACGTGCCCGATCGGCTCGTTGCCGCCTCGCGATCTCGCCTTCCTGTTCTTCCCCCCAGATTCGGTGGCGATGTCCGATCTCACCGAACTTCGAGACTCCCTCGACGATTCTCGCCACCGCGTGCCCGAACTCCCTTTCAAGGTCCTCGAATGTGACGTCGGTATCCTCGATCGTGTCGTGTAGCAGACCGGCGACAATCGACGTGACATCTAGGCGAAGCTTGGCCAGGTAGTAGCCAGTGGCGATCAAATGGACCAGATACGGCTCGCCTGATTTGCGAAGCTGGCCCTCGTGCGCGCGAGCCGCAAATTCATGCGCGCGCTGAACCAGGGCCACGGCCGGAGGAGGCAGATACTGCTCCACCTCGGCCAGCAAATCCTCGATCGAGGGAGACGTTTCCCTCGGCAGCTCGCTTGGAGCAACCGCGACAGCCATTCACTTGCTTCCTGGTAGAAACTCAAAAAAACCACGGCAGCCCCCACCAAAG
>DASVZE010000058.1:0-6954 GCA_036391775.1 Chloroflexota bacterium
CACTCGTACTCGCCGGTCCGACCCACGTTGTAGCTCGACCAGATTGCGGCGAACAAGGCCGTCAACCAGACGAGAGACTGAGCTTTGCTCGAGGCCAAGGCGCTCTCGCAGCGTTCCCTGATCCATCGGACCTTCCTCGTATAAGGTGAGCAAGACGTCGCGTTGCGGCAGGGTCATCCCGTACTCACGCAGACCCTGGTCAACATGGCGGCGCAACGCCTGATATGCGCGTTTCAGCCAGTATGTTGGCTGACGCTCAAGAAACTCATGCCGTTCTTCACCAGGTGGGAGTGGGCCGTGGCGCTCCATCGATTGCTCTCCGGTTGATTATATGCAGATACATGAATTGGCGCAAGGGGGATTGCAGGCGTTGTTCCCTTCAGAATCAGCGCCATGAGCCGGCACAGTAGGATCACCGCCAGACGACAGAGCTGGATGCGAGCTGCCGTCTCGAGGGGTAAAGGCATAATCCCGGGGTTTTGGCGAGGGACAGTGTCGAATCGTGACCGCGCGTCAGACCATTTGAGTAGCTTCCGGATATTTTCCAGTCGATCGCCATCGGTCATAGCGCGCTCCTTCAATCGCAGGTTTCACAGTCTGGCCCGACAGCCACCGAGCAGTGCCGGCAGCTGCCGCATCACGAGGGGACACGCCGTGGCCGGCGCACAAGCTCTCCTTCGCAGTTCGGGCATCTGGCATTCAACGCTCCGCTACAGTCCTGGCAAAAGGTGCATTCATAGCTGCAGATAAATGCTGTGCCATCCTCGGCCAGCGCTGTGTGGCAGCGCTCACAGGAGTCTCTCATCTCCAATGCCATGCGATCTCCCTCCAAATCGAAACGGTTCGCTCTGTATCGTCACCTCAGATTTTCGGTCTCGCGCTCGCATCTACCGAACATTCTTCGATCCCACTGGGTCGCGGTTCCTGAGCAATAGTAGAACGACGGATCGAAAGGAGTCGTTGTCCTCTGTACAGGTCACGTACCTCGCAAGAGCCCCCGTGATCGGGTCTGTCGAGCGGTTCTTTAGCCGTAACGTCACGGACACTTGATAGCCGACGAGCGTTGGTGAGCAGTCTGGTTAACCGGTGTCGTTCGCGCACAGGGCGCCGGCACAGACGTTTCGAGCGGAGTCGGCGATTGTGCCGGTCGGGATGAACCATCGTGACCGATCCGTCCGACAGCAACCGCTACGGCCAGAGTGAGCAGTGTCACGCCAACGATCAGGGCGCGCGAGGCCGAACGCCAATTTCGCCAGTCCATGCGCGTCCCGGACGCTTAGCTCAGCACGCGATCGACCGCCATGACGGCAAAGAGCAGCGCCAGGTACGAGTTGGAGAACCAGAACAGGCGGTGAGCCCAGCGCGGCGATCCGCCTCGCAGCAGCCGGTACGCCATAAAGAGCATGATGCCGCCCAGGATGAGGGCTGTCGCAAGATAGAGGAATCCCATCACTCCGCTGCAGAACAGAAGGAGTGAAACAGCGATCAGGAGTAACGTATAGAGAAAGATGTGCCGGCGTGTTTCGGCGTCGCCCATCACCACGGGCATCATAGGAATCCCGGCACGCTCGTAGTCTCGCTTGATAAGAAGGGCCAGCGCCCAGAAGTGTGGCGGCGTCCAGAAGAAGATGACGCAGAACAGAAGGTAGGCGGCGAGGCTCACGTTGTCGGTCACGGCTGCCCAACCGACCAGCGGAGGAATGGCACCCGCTGCCCCGCCGATCACAATATTTTGAGGCGTGGTGCGCTTGAGCAGGCGCGTATAAACCAGGACGTAAAACAGGATGCCGCTCAAAGCCAGAACGGCTGCCAGGCGATTGACAAAGAGGAGCATCTCCACAAAGGAGAACACGCCGAGAAGAAGGCCAAAAACCAGGGCACGCTGGGGAGAGACTCGACCGGCAGGAACAGACCGGCGTAAGGTCCTTCCCATAGTGCCGTCGATATCCCGGTCAAGGTAGCAGTTGATGGCATTGGCACTACCGCTTGCCATCAAACCACCAAGAAGTGTGGCGATCATGAGGCCCAGGGGCGGCATGCCGCGCGCCGCCATCACCATGGTCAGTGCCGTGACCGCAACCAGCAAGGTCGTTACATGCGGCTTCATCAAATTGATGTAGGCGCGAACGCGGGCCATGAGCGTGTCCGGTACACGGATCTCCAGTGGCGGACAGCTTATCTCGGCAGCCGGATCGAGGCTGCTGCTACGCGGCATGGAGGATCAACCTGTGGGACAGTGCATGACGACTGTCATGGACCGCTTGCTGCCTGGGTTTGCCCACCCGCCGTCTTCCGTGTCTCGAGGTAGCTGACAAGGGCCGTCAACTTCTTGGGCGTCAATGTATTACCGAATGCCGGCATGCCCCCACCGCCACGCAAGATACGCCAGGTCAGCTGATCGGGTCCGAGCCGATCACCGACAGCGGTCAGATCGGGACCGCGGTGACCACCGACATTGTCGATCTGATGGCAGGCGAGGCAAGCCTCCCCCGACATCAAATGCGCGCCCAGGACCTGCGTGGGCGTTAACCCGCGATAGGATGAAGCTTTCAAGGTGGGAACAGTAGCCTGTGACCCGATGAGCAGCGGTTTCCACGGTTCCTGATATCCGACCCAGACCAGCGTGGCCGTAGCAAAACCGGCGAGAATCACTGTGGCGACGGCCCACGGCCTGCGAGCCGGGTGCCGCTCCCCTTTGTTGGCAAGAGGGAACAAGAAAAGCAGCCCGAAACCCACGGCGGGCGCCAGAATGATTACATACGGCGTACTGGAAGGCGGAACCATCGCCAGAATGGCGAAGTACCAGATAAGGTACCAGTCCGGTTTAGGATTTGCCGGTACCAGAGGATTCGCCTGGGGGCCAAGGGCCTGTCCCCCCAGCACGATAGCGAGCACAATCACCAACGTCACCACGAGCACCGTGAACAGAGCATCCTTCCACAGCGCGTTGGGGAAGAATGGCTCGCCGTCTTCGTGGAGGATAGTCTGATATTCCGCCCAGTACGTCTTGGGATCGACCGGCTTTCCGGGTACCGGCCACTCGGAGATTCCCTTGTAGATCACAAGGTAGATGTGAACCGTAATAAAGGTCACGATGCCGGCGGGCACCAACCATATATGGATGGCATAGAAGCGCGATAGCGTTTCGCCGCCAACGTTTGGGCCACCCATCAGAAGCTGAGCCACCCATTGCCCGATGAAGGGAGTTCGCGCAGCCTGCTCAGCCCCCACCACGATGGCCCAATAAGCATCCTGGTTCCAGCGCAACAGCTGGCCGGTAAAGGCCATAACGATGGTGAGAATCAGCAGCATGGAGCCAGTGAGCCAGTGAAGCTCGCGTGGGTACTTATACGACCCGGTTAGGAAATGTGCGGACATGTGGATGAAGATCAGGAGCACCATGGCGGATGCGCCCCAGTAGTGGATACCCCTCAGCACATTGCCGAGCAGCTGATGATGTGAGATGAGCTGCAGGCTCTGGTAGGCATGGTCCGGCGACGGGATATAGACCATGGCGAGGAACATCCCGGTAACGACCTGGATGATGAAGATATTGACCAGGGCACTGCCGAAGACATACCACCAATTGACGCTGCGTGGGACGGCATGGAGCGCGGTGACCTTCAGGATGCCGGTGATACCGAGCCGCTCGTCGAGCCAGCCGTAGACCCCCTCACCGATACGCACCATGGCATTCATTCTGTACTCCTACGTTACGAGCGGTTGTGGCTCGGTTTTGATCTGGACCCGGCTGTTCTGGATTCGAACATCATACTTGAAAAGCGGACGAGGTGCCGGACCGCCCACTACCGTACCGTTGCCATTGAAAACGCTGCCATGGCAAGGGCAGAGAAAGATCTCAGGTTCGGCGAGCCAGTGAACTGGACAGCCCAGATGCGTGCAGTACACGGCAAAAGCGGTGAATTGGAGGCCGCTGTCACGCCGGAGCCACGCGCTCGTGTACTTGGTTGATCCTCCCCACTGAAGCTGGCCGCTGTACTCAAAAGCAACCTGAACAGTCGAGCCCACCTTGAACTTGTCGACCGGCCCGACATCCCGCCACACCTCCTTGGGCTGCTGGATGATGGGACCCAGGAAGAAGCCCAGAATGGGAATGCCGAGCGCGATGCTACCCAGCCCTCCCAGACTGACGATGAACAATCCAATGAAAGTTTCACGATTGAGCAGTTTTCTAGTGAAGTTCATGCCGAAGTTCCTGAACCCACATGATGATGCCGTAGAAGAGGAGAAGGATTCCGACAATTGAGATCACTGGAGTAGATACCAGTCCCGCAGTGCCCAACGCGACGCCGGCCGCCACAGTCAACGGCCAGAGCGACTGGGGTGGAAGATGCACGTGGCTCTCTCCCTCCTCGTATGCATCCGGTTCCGGATGGCCGCCGATGGGGTGAGGCGCCGCGTCCGGCGCTCTATTGCGTGATTCCAGTGCGTCGGCGTCGGGGACGCGATCAGTTGGTTGCATCACGTAACTCCTGGAGCACGTCGTCTTTTTAGAAGAGGGTGCGCAAATAGACGAAGGAAAAGATAAAGACCCACACGCCGTCGACAAAGTGCCAGTAGTACCCGATCGTCCGTACCGGTGTCTCGTGTCCTGGTTTCCAGTCACGCGAGAGGATCAGGATGCTGAGCAGACCGAGCAGGCCGACGAAGACGTGGAATCCATGGAATCCCGTAAGGGTAAAGAACGTGGTACCGAACTCCCCGTTGCTGTGAATCGTGATGTTATCGGCGTAGAGCTTGGCGTACTCCGTCAATTGCCCAACCAGGAACGTCGCACCGAGAATGATGGTCAAAAGCATCAAGGCGTTGAACATCTTCTTATTGCCTCGCGTGAGATATTTCTCGGCGAGGATCATGGTTCCACTACTTGAAAACAGGCATAAACTGAACCAGAAGGTCCGCGGGATGTCCAGGGCGCTCGAGCTGAAGTGGAACGAGTAGACCAGGTACATCACGATCAGGGATACGAAGAAGATGGACTCGGAACTGATGAAGAAGAGCATCAGGATGCGTGCTGGAGTCAGTCCTATGCGCTGAGGTGCGGGTGGCTCGGTCGTGACGACAGAGGTTGCGGGCGCAATTGGTGGCGCCGCGGGGGGCGCTACAACGGCCGTACCGCCTGACGACACAATCCGCTGTGCTATCTCACTCTCATTGCCGGGGTATCGTGGAGTTACGACAGAGCCCGGACCAGACTCGTGCCGCTCGTATCTCCAGTCCGGTGCTTCAGGGTGCGCAAGATCCCAGAGGGGCCGGCGGCTGCGCACGGTTGGGATGGTGGCAAAGTTGTATGCAGGGGGTGGGGAGGGTGTCAGCCACTCCAGTGTCCAGGCGTTCCATGGATTCGGCCCCGCGATCTCGCCATTTCGCAGGCTGCTCCAGATGTTGTACAGCAGGAGCGCAACAGACGTGGCGATGATGAAAGCGCCGATAGTGGACATCACGTTGGGAAGCTGCCAGTCGGTCACAGTGTAGGTATAGACGCGGCGCGGCATGGCCACCAGAAAGTGCTGTGGGAAAAAGGTAAGGTTAAAGCCCACGACCATCGTCCAGAACTGCCACTTGCCGAGACGTTCGCTCAGCATGCGGCCCGTCATCTTGGGGAACCAGTAGTACGCGCCCGCCAGGATGAGGAAGAGGCTGCCGCCGAACAAAACGTAGTGGAAGTGAGCAACTACAAAATAGGTGTCGCTGCTGGCATAGTCCAGCGGGACAACGGCGAACATGACGCCGCTAATGCCTCCAATGACAAACTGCGGAATAAAGGCGGCGGCATACATCATGGAGGTCGTCCACCGAATGGATCCGCCCCACATGGTGCCGAGCCAGTTGAAGATTTTCACTCCGGTAGGCACGGCGATGATCATGGTGGTGGCGGCAAAGAATGCCTGTTCGCTGTCGGTCAGGCCGACGGTGAACATATGGTGCGCCCACACAATAAAGCTGATGAAGCCGATCGCCACGCCCGAGAACGCAACAAAGGTATAGCCGAAGATAGGCTTCCGGGAAAACACGGGAATAATCTCCGAGGCCATGCCAAATGACGGCAGGATCATGATGTAGACCTCGGGATGGCCAAACCCCCAGAAGATGTGCTCCCACATCACCACATTGCCGCCTTGACCGGGCTGGAAGAAGTGGGTGCCCACGAAACGGTCAAACAACAGCATGATGGAGTCGGCAGTCAGAAAAGGCAGCGCCCAGATGATCAGGAACATGTTGACCAGAACCATCCAGGTGAAGAGCGGCATGCGGCTCAGACTCATACCCGGACAGCGATGTGCTACGATGGTGACGATTAGATTCAATGCCGTGGCGATCGATCCGGCACCCAGCACGACCATGGCGACTGCCCAGAAGACAGGACCTGCGTCCATGCTGAAGGGCTGCTCCCAGTAGTTGGCGTAGGAGAACCAGCCCACCGCCGGCATCTGGCCCGCCAACACGCTGTAATACAGCAGGATGCCGCCGAAGAGAAACAGCCAGTAGCTCATGGCGTTCAGCCGCGGGAACGCCATGTCCCGATATCCGATTTGCAACGGGACGATCACGTTGGCGAACCCGACCAGCACCGGCATGACGACCAGGAAGATCATGGTCACGCCGTGCATGGTGAAGAGCTGGTTATAGACCTGCGACGTGACCACATGGTTGTCCGGCGCTCCCAGCTGGACGCGCATGATCAGGGCTTCAATTCCGCCCAGAATGAAGAAGAACAGCGAGGTCAATATGTAGAGAAGGCCGATCTGTTTGTGGTCGGTCGTCTTTACCCAGGCAAGCAGGCCCGTCGCCCTGGCGGGCGGCACATATGGCTGTGCACGAATCTGATCTATAGTGGTCGTTGCCATGCTCGTCTCTTTCCTTACTTCAGACTTAATAGGTATGCGGCGAGCGCTTTAACGTCTTTGTTTGTCAAAAAGGGATAACCCGGCA
>DASVZE010000059.1:0-4992 GCA_036391775.1 Chloroflexota bacterium
TGTCACCGTCATTCCCACATGGGGCGCTTCACCTGGAGTTGATCCGGGTGGTAACGATATTGGCTCGACGCTTGGTGGCGTTGAATGGGGCTCAGCCACAGATGGCACCACAGTCTATGTGGCTGAGGCAAACTACGCGCAGAAGCCCGCACACCTCACCGTGGGACCTGGGGCTGGCAAAACAATCTGCACGGGCTTTTGGGCAGCCATCAATCCTGCGGACGGCACGATCAAGTGGGAGACTCCAGTTCAACCAGAGATCGATGCTGTTAGTGGGAGCTGTGTCTACAACCGCAATAACCTGTCGGTCCCGATAGGCCCGGTAAGCGTGGCTAACGGCGTGGTGTACGTGGGCGACCTGAATGTGGGCTACTCGACGATTGGGAACATGCACGCGCTCGACGCCTCGAGCGGCAAGGAGTTGTGGCATTTCCAAGGTGCCGGCTCATCGAACGCTGGTCCCGCCATTGTGAACGGCGTACTGTACTGGGGCAACGGCTACTACATCGGCGTTAACAGCACCACGTTCTACGCATTCTCGCTCAACGGTCAGTAGGAGGCGATTTAGCCGCTGAAGTTTACGGGCCGGCGCAGGGGTCTGCGCCGGCCCTTTGCGTTTTATCGAGGAAATGATAACGTGGCTGCCGCCCCGCAGCAGCTCGCGCGCAATCACCTGTATGTTGTCGTTGCGCCACGCCATGACATCACAGAGAACTCATATGAAATTGGTGCGCAAGCAGACACGCCTCACACCTGAGGAGGAGATCGCGCTGTGAGCAAGAAGAGAGTCCGCCCCATTGCGCTTGGTATCTTCCGGCGGGGAGACCGTATCTTCGTCACCAGGAGCTACGATCCGGTGAAAGATCAGGTCTTCTACCGGCCATTGGGCGGCACCATTGAGTTTGGAGAACACGGCGCCGAGACCGTGGTGCGTGAGCTGAAGGAGGAGATCGGGGCCGATGTGACAGGCTTGCGCTACCTCGACACCTTTGAGAATATCTTCACCTATATGGATAAGCCGGGCCATGAGATCGTCCTACTCTACGAAGGTACGTTTGCCGATCCATCCTGGTACGAGCGGGATATCGAGCGAGGACTGGAACAGACCAATGACCCACCGCTGATGCAGGGCGTCTGGATGCGGCTGGAGGATCTTGGAGCCGGCACGCCACTCTATCCTGATGGTCTCCTGGAGGTAATCCGCGCTCAAACTCGAAGAGACGAGGTGATGTAGCCGCACGGACGAGTAGCAGACGCAGAGGATGCTCTGCGCGGAACCTATCGGCGTCTAACTTCGTCTAGCTATCGCGTCAGCCTCTGGATCCGGTGATTGTCCGTATCGGCGACATAGATCGTGCCGTTGGGAGCAACGGCGACCCCGGCAGGATGGTGGAACTGGCCGGGATATGAGCCGTGGAAGCCCCAGGTACCGAGCAGCGTGCCGGTGGGTCCGAACTCCTGAATGACGTTCTGCGGCGTATTGGCGACATAAACGTTGCCTTTGGCGTCAAGGGTGATTCCGGAGGGGCTGGGCCAGTGGGATAGAGGCGCAGAGGCGCCCCAGGTGGCGAGCAAGGTGCCGTCGCGGGTGCGCTTCTCGAAGCGTGGCGTCGTGCCGTAGGCGATGTAGGTGTTTTCCTGAGCATCAACTGCAATGCCGGTTCCGGTGAGCCCCGCGGTGACATGAACCAGACCGAGCTGCCGTCCACTCGAGCTCAAACGCAGAATGTCCGTCCCATCCATTCCGAGCTGCGATGTGTCGTTCCCGAAGTAGAAGATCCCGGCGACAAAGATATCGCCGTTGGGCGCCACGGCGATGCCGGTGGGCAGCTCGGCAAGGTGGAATCTGCCCCAGCGGGCAAGCAGCTTGCCCGTGGAGGAGAATTTGCTGATGTCGATCGTCTGGCCGAACTGCTGTCCGATGTAGAGGTTTCCCGGCCGGTCGAGCGCCATGCCGGGTCCGGCGTGCGGCACCGCGAACTGCACGCGGAACCGGCCGTCGGAGCCGAGCATCTGCACCCGGCTATTGACGTAATCGTCCACCCGGAGCCGTCCCTTCGCGTCCAGCACCAGGCTACCCGGCGACCAGAACCGGCCCGCCTGGGAGCCGCCGCTGCCCCATTGCGCCAGGACCTTGCCGGCAGAGGAGAGCGTGAGGACGCGGCCGGAAGTCGGATCCGAGACATAGACGTTGCCGTTGCGATTGACGGCAATGCCGCTCGGACCTGTCACGATGCGAGGAAGGAGACCACCAAGTGACCAGCGGGCCATCACCGTGCCGCTGGTTGTTCGCTTCTCGATCAGGTGGTTGAAGTCGTCGGCCAGGAAGAGATTTCCCCGCCCGCCGATGGCGAGCGCGGACCAGTCAGGCTGGGTCGCGAGGCCCAGCACGTCCCACCGCCCCAACACCGTCCCGTCGAATCGATACTTGACCAGGAAATGAAAGTCGGGACACGACTTGTAACAGAGGACAGTACCAGCGGTGGCGATATAGATATTCCCGCGGGCGTCCACCGTGGCGGCGATCCAGGAAAGGGCGCTACCGCCCGCATCCATGCCGGAGGCCGCGACCGGGGAGTGGAACTCACTCAGGAGGGCACCTGCCGGCGAGCGCCGCTGGACAATGTAGTACATCGCACAGTACGCCGGACCGTCCGGTACCGTACAGTTGACACGAGCCACAATGGCGACGATCACGTTGCCCGAAGCTCCCATTGCCACGGCCAGACGGTACACACTGGCGTCCGGAACACTGATGGGCCAGTCGTCCACCAGGTGATGATGCGCTGAGAAGACACGAATGGTGCTGCCGTTCAGGTCGGCGACGTACACAGTACCATGAGCATCCACCGCAAGGCTGGTCGGCCCCGTCGCCTCCATTCCCAATCCGCCGGGTCGAGGTGGCGACCCGGGACCGGGACGCAGATCCGCGTCGCCGAAGTGAGCCAGCAGCCGGCCGCCCGGCCCGATCTCCACCACGCGGAAGTTGCCCGCGTCGGCCACGTAGAGATTCCCTCTGGCATCGACTGCCAGTCCCGCGGGCCGGTAGAGCGTGGGGAGAGAGCCGGCCGCGCCCAGCACCTGCCAGGTGCCGGATACCGGCGCCGCCTGCACCGAGGGTGCGGCCATGCCGCCCGGCAATCCGAGTAAGAGAGCGAGTAAAAGGAAGCGAAGGATTCTAGGTCCCCTCACCCCCCAGCCCCCTCTCCCAGAGTGGGACAGGGGGAGACGATGTGGGAACTGGTTTGAGATAGGAAACATCGTGCATCCCAAATGGGTTGAGTGATCGGGGTAAAGCATCATATCCGAGTACCACACGTCCCTCTCTGCCACCCGCAGGCGGGTACCCGGCTTGAAAGGGGTTGGGGGTGAGGGGATTCTGCAGCCTGAAACGTTCAATGGTGGGAAGATATAACGTCAAAGAGAGCCGGGCTTCCGCTCTCTCATGACACATCTACCGTATTGCTAGAATCGTCCCCACATGCCACTTCGCGCCCTGCTTGACGGACAGGATATCGTCGCTCCGCTGCTCGATAAGAGCGAGTGGGAGATGCTGCGGGAGCGGGTGCGATCGCGCGAGACAGACCTGCTCCTGCCCTGCTGCGGGAGCCGCCCCTTCCAGCGCACCAGTGTGCTGGGATTGCAGCACTTCTATCACCGGCCGGAGGCCGTTTGCGACAAAAAGGGCGAGACGCTGGACCACCTTGCGGCCAAGCAAGCGATCGTCCGCGGCTGCGAGCGCGCCGGCTACGAGGTCTGGACGGAGTGGGAGGGGCCCCACTGGCGCGCCGACGTGCTGGCTGTTCTGGGAAACACGCGGGTCGCTTTCGAGGTGCAATGGAGCCGCCAGACGCTGAAAGACACGATGCTTCGCCAGAATCGCTACGCCGAGGACGGGGTCCGAGGCTGCTGGTTCTTCCGCGTCCCGCCACAGGGATTGAGGCGAACCGGCGACGAGCAGGGCATCAAGGCGCGCGAGGACCTACCACTCTTCCTGCTTCACCAGGACCATCACGCCACCAGCCGCGTCTACCTCAACGGACGGCATCACCTGCTGGACGACTTCGTGGCCGATCTGCTGCGGGGCAAAGTCCACTTCCGGCCGTCGCTCCTCATCCCGCGCTGGCAGCCGGTCACCCTGCTTTTCTACGACGTGCGATGCTGGAGCTGCGGCCGGATCTCTCACGCGTACTGCCTGGATCGTCCCGCCTACTACTCCGAGTGTGGCCTCCCGGTCTCGCTCCGCCGTGGCCGGCGCAACCCGTGTGGCCCCGCCACCCGCAAAGAGGTCCAGCGCGCCGCCTGGGCCTTCCTCCAGACGGATGAGGGTCTTCCCCTCCGCGTCGGCTCGATCAAGCCGCGCACCATTGCCGGCCAGGAGCGCACCTGCTTCGGCTGCTTCCATTGTGACGCCCCCTTCGGGGATTACGCGCTATGGAAGCTGGAGGATAGGACGAGGGAGGAAGACAGCTGTAGGGCGGTCCACCAGACTGAGGTAACGCTTCGCAGACCATTCAGGAGGGAGCGGCCGCACTGGTGTTACAGCCCGTCTATATGCGCCCGGGGAGCAATGTCACCACAGTCCGTGTGCATCGCACGATAGTCGAATTGACGTCTAGCGATAACAGGACTAAGATACTGGCACGACTTTCATAGGGCAGGTATGAAGGAGACGGGAAGGACGGAAGGAGCTTCAGAGGCTGCTCGCTTGACCCAGTGGGCTGAACGCGCCCTATCCCAACGTATTCCGTTGGGGGAGACTCAAAAACAATGGCAGCAGAGCAATCGCACGACGAGACCCGCACTATTGAGTGCTGTCCCTATCTAGAGGACGGAGCAGGCCATGCCGATGCGTGCGGCTCGCCCGTCGGCAATGGCATCGATCTGACGCCTCAGCACATCGCCAAGTATTGCCGGATGCCTCACTACACGGACTGTCTCGTTTTTCAGCTGACTGTGCGAGAGTCCGGTGAGCCTCCTCCAGCACCCAGG
>DASVZE010000060.1:0-5860 GCA_036391775.1 Chloroflexota bacterium
AATCATAGGTCCGTCCGTCTTTCATCGACTCGTCCCGCATAGGGAGGTAAGGATTTTCGGCTGACGTCGATATGTACTCAAACCACCTTGAGTGGCGTGGGCTCGAGCGCTTCTTCTGGAGGAGCTGCGCTGCGCTCTTCAAGACCAAGACGTTCGTATATGCGTTTCAATGATTCTGGCGCCCACCAGTTCACGCTTCCCAGGAGTCGCATCAGAGCCGGAACAACCACTCCCCGGACGATCGTCGCATCCATCGCCACAGCGATCGCCAGGCCGAGCCCTATTTCCTTGATGATGACCGTGTTGGCCAGTCCGCCAAAGGCGAGGAACACACCGACCATAATGGCCGCGGCGCCTGTGATCAACCGGCCGGACTTCTCCAATCCAGTGGCGACCGCCTGGCGCGTGTCATCGCAGAGGCGGAACTGCTCTTGAATTCGAGTGAGCAGAAACACCTCGTAATCCATGGAGAGGCCGAAGACGATGCAGAACAGCAAGATAAGGGTTGTCGGGTCGATCTCTTGCGGCGTGAAGTTGAGCTGACTTCTAAGGTGCCCTTCCTGGAATATCCATACGAGCGCGCCGAAAGAGGCGGAGATGGAGAGCAAATTCATGAATACTGCTTTGAGAGGCAGGATGAGCGACCCTACCAGCAGGAAGAGAATGACATATGTCACCACCATGATGAATGCGACGGCGGGCACAGTCCGGCTCTTCACGTAATCAATGACGTCAATGTCAAAGGCCGTGTTACCTGTGACGAGGTGCTGACCTCCTGGAGGAGATGGGAGGGCGCGTATGGTCCGCACCAGGGTTCGCGCATCACTGCTCTGAACTCTGGTGTGGGAAAGGATGTCGAGCTCGACGATATGCCGCCCGGAGTACTGGTGGATGACCTGCCGAACCGCGGGCGTTTGCTGATCCGCTGGCTTGGTGAGGAGTGCGATCGTGGCCGGGCGAGACAGACCGGGAGCGGCATCGAGAGGGCTCTTGAGCTGACGGACCCCGGCGAGCCCCGCGACGCGGCGATTGAGGTCGTACAAGTACCCTACTCGCCGCGGCGAAAGCGGATTGCCGTCAGGATAGTCGAGTACGGCCAACACTTCGTTCTGGCCCTCACGGGGGAAGTCACGCGTTATCAGGTCGCTGGCCTGTCGCGTTGGGGCCTGGGGAGGTAGCGCTCGAATGTCCGAGTTTGCCAGATTGATATGCGTGATCGGCCAGCTTACCAGGAGTAGAAAACCGACCGCCGGGATGAGAGCCGACACGGGATGCCTCATGACCCACGTCGCCAGGGCGTGCCAAAAGCTACCGTCGTGTCCCGGCTTTCCACCCACCAACGGGACCTGAAGCCGGTTAACGCGAGCTCCCAGTACCCCCAGGAGCGCCGGGAGTAGGGTGAGCGCACACAGCACGGCGAGGGCAATGGCCACTGCCCCTGCCAGGCCCATCGTGGCGAGATAGATACCCTGATAAAAGAACATTCCAGACAAACCGATGGCGACGGTCAACCCAGAGAAGAATATGGCGCGGCCGGCCGTTGCAACAGCCATGCTCACACTTTCACCCACGTCACGTCCCTGGGCCAGTTCCTGGCGGAAGCGGCTGGTAATGAAAAGTGAATAGTCGATGGCCACGCCGAGCCCGATCAGGGCGACGAGGTTGAGGGCGTATTGCGTGATATCTGTGAACCTCCCCAGGACATAAACGCTCGCGAGCCCAGCGACCAGTGCCAGTGCCGCCACGCCGAGAGGGAGGACTGCGGACACGATGGTGCCAAAGACTATCAGCAGCAAGATCAGCGCAAGAGGCAAGACAACTCCCGAGCTCCGTGCCAGATCACCGTTGAGGTAGGTGTTGAAGTCCTGATTAATGGCAAGGTTGCCCGTCGCGTCTATCCGCAGGGTGTCAGAATGAACTCTCCGGCGAAGAGATGGGTACGCATCGAGCCCCTGCCTGAACGTGCCATTGACCGACACAATCGCCAGTGCCATGTGGCCGTTCCTGGACACCAGAGCTCTGAAAGATGCCGGGGATGTATACGGTGTCTGGATCACTTTGACGCGCGGGTCCGTTGCGAGCGGCGCCAGGGCAGACAGCATAGCGTTCCTGAATGCGGCATCGCTTGCCCTGGCTGTCTTACTGGTGAAGATGAGATCGAACGGGTTTGGGAGTTTTGGAAGTTCTCGGTCGATCAAGGTCGCCGCACGCCCAGCCTCGACCGGAGGCTGACCGTTGAAGTTGGGTGCCACGCCGGCGACGAATCCATAGGCGGCCAGCGCCAGAAACGGAATGGCCGCCACCAACGTTAGCCGGCGAATGCGATAGATGAACCGTCCCCATCGCGCAAACATCCGCTTACCCTCGCACCGGGCTCCGCTGCTCACTCACTTGAGCAATGCTACTGGCCGGATGTACGGCGAACAGTTACATTGCTCAGGAGCGGGTCCGCCAGCTGGCCATGCCTGGCGTTAACTATCTTCGTTTCGCTCAGCGAAGTATCGCCTCGACGTGGATCTCCCCAAATCGCGCGGCGCGAACGACATGCTCGCCCTCACCGGGAGCGAACAGTCTCACTCCGGCCCGGCTCAGCTCTGCTGCGTTTCCTGGTGGCATGCGCTCCCGTTCCTGGTAGGCAAGTGGGCTCCTCCCGCCGGGACGCAGCACCTGTCGCACCTCGCACAGCATAGCGACCGGGTCCGGCCAGAAGTAGATGGCGCGTCCCACACACTGCGTCGAATATGGCGTCGGAGTTGGGCAGGGTAGTGGCATCTCACCGGCGGATCTACGGCCGTCCCGCGCCAAGCGCCTCGCCATGCCGAGCGCGCGCCTGCCGCACCATCAGCTCTGAAATACCGGCCCCGAAACGAACGCACAGCGGAAGCGCGCTCCAGCATCTGGACAATCGCCACGCCGGATCCGAGCCCACTCTCCAGGACCCCGTCCTCGCGTTTGACCTCCAGGAGGTCGACCATCCAGAGATTGAGCGGCGGGTTCCCCTGGCACATCAGGTGGGCAGCGAGCCGGCCAATAATACCTCCTTCCTACTGAATGGTGGAATTAGTCACAGTTAGCTGCTCGGCGAGGGGCGAACATCTCGAGCTGTAAGTTGTCGGGATCTCGAAACACGAGGACGGAGCTATGCGGACGGTCGGTGATGGTAGACTGCGTACAGGCTCGGTTGGGTCTGCCATGCTTCCAAGTCATCGCGGGTTGGGACCAGGGGCCCACGTGATCGAGACCGGTCCGCGCTTCCTTGAACGGCTCACCCTGGTTATCACTATGCCGATGGAGCACGATCGTGAGTTGCCGTGTCTCGTCGGTGAGCAGCTTCCCCGCGCCGCGGTCGTGAGTGTCTTCCGTCCTGTACGTAATGTCAAAGACCTCTCCATACCAGAGAGAATGCTGGCGTCCAGGTCAGTCACAGTGAGTGCAGTGTGATGCGGCTTGTGGCTGCGGCCATGGTTAACTCCTTCCGGTTAGTACTCTCGGGTACACGTTTGCTCCTCGTCTTGTGATCCAATGTTTCTCTCCTTCGCGCCGTGAGCTGGTGGATCGTAGGACCCCGTCCAGGACGGTACGCCTCGTAATGGTGCCTGTCTCAATTCCTATCCTGCCCTGGTACTCGCCATGACCCAGGCTCCCCAGTTGGCAGTCCGGTCTTGCGCCCGAAGACGAAAGATGTACCGGTGGCCGGCATGCGCTTGCCGATAGATCAGCTGCGTCGCATGTGTTGACGCCAGGAGGGTGTGCCAGGATCCGGTAGCGTCACGCACCTCTACCGAGTAGAAGGCCACGCCCGATCCAGGCTGAGGATCGCGCGCGCTCCAGTGCAATCCAATGGCAGGAGCGCTGGCTCTGGCGGTCGCGACGAGGTGGGCCACCGGCCCCACCGTATCGAGGAACTCAGCCTTGTAGTAGAGTTGCCCCCTGCTGAGAGTCGACGGCTGGTCACAGGCCGCCACGAAGCGAAAGAGATTCCCCTCATTTGCCAGGGACGTCGCGAAGCAATTGGGGCTCTTGCCTTCGAGCGAACCGACTGCGGACATCTGCTCTGGTGAGCCCGTGTAGACGAAGGGAACGCTGCCGTCCGCCCCTCCGGATGCGTGACAATACCCCAGGCTTCCACGCACGTATGAAACCCCGACCCGGCCTTCGTTTGCCACGATGGAGAGGCCGAACTTTGGGCAGTCTTGGGGATCCTGCGGCGAGACTCGAGCGGGGGCGCTCCACGGCCCACCCCCGGGATGCGACATGAGCAAGACGTCATCCGTGGGCGTGTCCGCGTGACGCGTGAAGGTGACGTAGACAGTGCCGTTGCTGGCGGCGATGCCGTAGAACGTGCGTAGTGACGTGCCCACGGAACCCGGGATATTCGCTCCCTGCGTTATGAGCGCAGGTTCCGACCATGAGCCTGATGTGTTATCGGTGTACCACAAATTGCCGTTGGCCTCACTGACGAGGTAGGCCCGTCCCTGCTCGTCGAGTGCCAGCTTCGGAGTATCGAACTGCAGAATGTCGGTGTTCGGGACGCAACTTGTGAGGTTCTGCGGCGCCGACCAGGTGGACCCGTCGTAGAAGACTTCCTGGACGTCGGCATTCCGGCCCGCTGGCTCGTCACAAGCACCCGCGGTGTCCGACGAGATGAACGCAGCGTATGCCCTCCCGTTCCCGGCAACGATGACAGGCTGGCCCACGAGCGAGCCTGCCGTCGCCGCATCAGTCGGGCCGCTCCACTGACCAGAGGGATCACGCGTCCACACGCCAAGCGCATCGACATCCGAGTTCTTCTGATAGACCCACGCGGCGTACAGCCGTCCGGTACTGGCATCGACGTCTAGCTACGTAAAGGCTCGCGAGTAGGTGTTGGGCGGCCCCTGGTTGGACATGAGCTGGCTCGTCCACTTGCCGGATTCGTCGGTGCCAAAAAACACGCTCGTCACCCCTGAGGAGCCGTTCACCCGCACGGAGAGAACGTAGGCGTGGTTCTTGTAGGCGGCCAAAACGGGGTTGAGGTGGTCGAAGGATGGATCCGAGGCCTGCCGGGTGGGAAGCCAGAAGGTCCCGCTCGCATGGGCGCTGGAAAGGGCCCACAGCGGCAAACAGAGGGCGAGTATGAAACAGCCCACGAGAGCGATGCGCCGCATGGCAGTGTTCCCTCTGGCGCTTGCGGCCTGTCTTTGGGTGCCGGCTTGCGGCGAGTTGAGTGTCTTCATCGAGATTGTCCTTTCGGTTTCGAGGTAATGGATTGCGGATGGTCTTTCACCGGGTGTGCCTCATGCGCCCGTCCACGAGCTTTCCGAGCTTGATCAGTTCTGCCGCATTGATCTTCTGGTTCGACTGAACGATGATGAGCGCACGGTACACACCGCGGGCGAAATTGAGGCCGAGGGTGTAGACGGGAGCTTCTTTGGTCTTTGGGCCCGTCGTATCAAGCAGAAACGCTTGCGACCCGACTCCGTGGACGGTCGTCATCTCGCCGAGGGTTCTTCCCAAGATCTTGTTCTCCGAGATGTCGTACTTCAGGTGGCAGACCGGCCCCGCGGCGCTCTTGTAGGTATACACGTCGCTGATCACGGTCAGAACTCCCTTGGTGCGGAGCGGCCCCATAAAATTGACGGTGTAATCGGTCACGGGAGGGGTGGACGTGCACTCCCCCATCGCAGTTGGCTTGCTGGAGCGGGTATCCCCAGCAGAAAAGCCGCGGCCAAGGACTTGAAGGACATCTCCCAGCCGGAGGGAGACCGATTTCGCTGATGGCGCATAGCTCGGTGCTCGGTGAGGAGCAGCAAGCGCGCCCGCTGGGGGGACCGCCAGGAGCAGCATCGCGGCAGCTGCGACAATGGGACCGAGCACGGAC
>DASVZE010000061.1:0-2387 GCA_036391775.1 Chloroflexota bacterium
CGGCTGAGGAGTCACCATAAGCCAGCACACTAGGCAACGTGTTCCGTGGGTAGTTGGCATCAGGCGAGGGTACATCAGCCCAGGAAGAACGCTTGCAGCACTGGGACGAGCGCCTCATCAGTTGGGCCGTGGTCCTGTCCCTCCAGCGTGCGCCGCTGCGCATTGGGCAGCACCTTGGCAAGCTCGTCTGCCCCATGGCGCATGAAGGTGTGGAAGTCCTCACGGCCCATCATCATGGTGCCATCCAGCACGAGGGTGGGGACCGGCACCGACGCCCACCGTTTGAGTGACATCGGATCCCCACGCTGGGTGACTCCCAAAATGGTGGCGTCGTACGGCAGTGTGGGCGCCAGTGCCTCCAGCCCAGCCCACATGGGTGATTGGCGCATCTGGGCAATCGCCTCGGCCGGAATGCCCAACTGGGTCTGCCAGTACGCGACCGCATCGCCACGCCGCCCTGCGGCAACCAGCTCACTGAGATGCGATGTGAAATCATCCGGCATGGGGGGGCGGCTCGTGTCAATGATGAAAGGCGGCTCATACAGTGCTAGCTTCGTGATCTTGGTGGGCAACAGGCGTGCGGCGTCAAGGGACAGCACCGCTCCAGAAGAATGCCCAAAGACGAACGCCGATCCACCTGCCACGTTGATGAGGGCGTCAAGGTCTTCGACCTCACGCGCGACCGCGTAGGGGCCCGTGTCTCCGCTATCGCCTCGGCCACGACGGTCGTAGGCGAACACGGTGAACGAGGGGGCCAGGGCTGCGGCCAGCGACGCCTGGTCCGCCCGCGTGCCGAACGCTGGGGCCACAAGGATCAGCGCAGGCCCATCGCCTGACTGATCGAACGCGATAGTTGTGCCGTCTTTTGATGTTACCGTTTGCATGCTAGTCTCCTTGAACCTCCTGCTGCGTACGACAAGGCTAGTCGCACGACCGTTAGCCACACTTGGTCAGCACCACCTCCATGGCTGGCACCCAGGTGTGGTGTTCGTCCAATCGAATGTGGTGCGCGGTTTGTGTCCTGCCATTTTCGGTGAAGACTGCTGTGCAGCCCGTCGAGTCACCCGTCCAGGTCCAGGTATCGCCGTCCGCAGTCAGTTCACCGTGATGACGGTTGCCGCGGCTGTCATAGAAATGCGTAAAGTACTCCTGCGTCGCCGGGTCGTACCCGAGAATTTCAGTGCCCCCGACATCCATGTCGCCAATGCGGCCGTACGCGGTATGCAGCACGAAGAATCCGCCCGGCATCCATTCGTACACATCACTGGTCATGATTTTGACCGCAGGTACGCCGGGGACTCCGACGGTATACCCCTCATTCAGCCACTTGCCAATGAACACCTCCAAGCGTTTGTGCTCTGGGCCGGGCTGCGGTGCCCGTTGCTGAGACTGAAGCGCGTTGTCGTTGGCCATGGTCACTGCTCCTTCGTGCCCTGCAGACGGTCATGCGGGTCACCAACCTCACCACCTTGGTAATCAAGATAACCAAAGGGGTGTGGCAAGCATAATCATTGCCAACTATCAACTAAGCAGGAGACGAGACCGAGACGTCTTGCCAATCGATGCTCTTGCTAGCCAGACATGTCAAAATCGAGGTCACTCGCTGTCGTTTGTGCATGATAGGCTTCACGTGATCGAGAGCTGCGCACCGGTTACCAGTTGCCGGACTGCGTCTGCCGCGTCGCTAGAACGTCTGCTAGCTGGGAAGAGAAGGCAGAGCCTGAGCCATGATGACATGGCATGACCAGTGTGTCGCGCACTTCATCAATTTGTGAGATCCTGACGCCGCTAGCCACTCAGACACAAACGTGCAGTTGCTGGTTAGTCCACGTACGGCGCGTGGTTAGCCTGCATCGTCCTGCTTGACACATCTGTGCGATGCCACGAAGCGCCTGATGACCGGATAGATGCGCAGACGGTTATAGCGTTGGAGCATCGCCGGTGAGAGGATCAAGGCAATGTAGACCATGATGGCGAACCCGAGATCGAGCAGCGTTGTCTGGCGCATGGCTGCTCGCCAGAGCGAAAACGCCACGAAGCCGAGAAAGACCAGTTCATGAATCGCCTCTAGCCGGCGCGTGAGGCGCTCAAACTGCATCAAGGAATCGAGACTGCCGCGAATGTCGGCAATACGAATGCCATAGCGGCGAATGACGAAATCTCCCCCGGTCGGGACAAACCGCTTGATGGCCAAGACGCCCAGTCGTTCATAGAGCGCCGTACTTTCAAAGCGTTTGGGCGCAAACCACCCCTCGAGCACGCCTTCCCACCAGGAACGCGCGCGTCCATCGAGATACCGCGACGCCAGCTGCGAGAGCTGCTTGCATTCCTCCATACCATACCTCGCCGCTGTAGCGGGGACACCCGGCGGCCCTACCATCAGCCCA
>DASVZE010000062.1:0-11903 GCA_036391775.1 Chloroflexota bacterium
GTCGGGCGAGACGGTGTTTGCCGGCCAGCGGCGTGAGGGATTCTACGTCGATCTGGGCGCGGTGTTTGACCTTGCCGACCTGCGTCCCTTCCAGCAACTGCACGTGAACCCCGTCGCCAGCACCGGTGGAACCGGTGTTGATTCCACCAAGTTCGTCAACGTCCACTCGATCGCCATCAAAGTTCCCAAGTCATCCCTGACGTCGGACGGCTCCAGTCCATCAAGCGTGACCGATGCCAAATCTGTTATCGGTACCTGGACCTCTGCCAGTCGGCAGGTGATTCGTTTGCTCGAGGTGGGCGGCGCGCGCGAAGTTGGTCCCTGGACCCAGGTTTCACGACTGGGGCAGCCCCTGATCAACGAGGCTGTCATCCCGATGGGCTACAAAGACATCTGGAACTCGACCCAACCCAAGGATGACGCCCAGTTTCTCCAGTTCTACCAGCAGCCGGAGCTGGCAAAGCTGCTGCCCGTGCTGTACCCCGGGGTGTTCCCCAACCTGGCCGGTCTGACGGCGGCCAGAGCCGACCTGGTCGCTATCTTGCTCACGGGCATTCCCAGCGGAATCGTTCCCGGGTTCCAGAACTTCACGGGCCCCAAGCCGGCGGACATGCTGCGCTTGAACATGGCTATTCCACCCAACACATCCAATCCCAATGCGGGGGGTTTAGTCGCCGGCGATCCCGCCGGGTATCCCAACGGCCGACGGGTCTTCGACGACGTCTTCACCATCGAGCTACGGGCTATCGCTGGTGTTACCTACCCTCTGGTCAACCCCAGCTACAAACCGGATGGGGCGGCTTCACTCGTCACAGACGGGCTCACCCCCGGCAGCGACCGCTACCAATCGAGCTTCCCCTATCTGGGGGTCCCACTGAGCGGCTGGCAGGTTCCCGCCGCGTAGCTCGGACAGCTCCAGGAGTATCGCTTACAAACCAGTCCGATGCCGGCGCAACCGGGCGCCGGCATCTCCGCCCAGAGGAGGAAACGAGAATGTCTGAAGTACATGTTCAGCGGGTCCATACCGAAAATGTCGTGCTCGACATTGGTGGCGATATCGGGGCGTTGGTGATCTACACCGACAAAGATCGAGACAACGACGAGATCGAGCTGAGTCCCAAGGGGAGCTCCGCGCGCTTTCACAACCAGGTCCATGAGCGGCAGTTCAATGGACGCACGCTGTTCGCGGCCGTCTATCCGGGCATCCATGCCGGTGAGTACGACATCTGGGCAGACGAATCGACAGTAGCCGGAAGCATCACGGTTGCCGGCGGCCAGGTTGCCACCGTGGACTGGCGTCGATCGAACGGCGGTTAATGAAATAGATTTCCTTCGCCGAGGGGGATGGACCCGAGGTTGGGCTCGACAGGGTCGAGCGCCCACCGCTCGAGGACTTCCACTACTTGCACGCGACGCGCGGCGAGCTGTTATGCCGCCTTGGGCGAACCGCGGAGGCGAGGGATGCCTGCCGCCGGGCGCTCGGTCTGGTCCACGATGACGCCGAGCGGCGCCTGCTCGAGCAGCGGCCCGTTCAGGGGCGCGACGGGCCGGGGAGCACCACGATGGATGATATCCGGCACGTCTATAGAGCAGACACACAATTCCGAAAGACACACCGTGGCATGGATGTGACAGCAGTGCCCCTGCCCGGCCGTGCACACCCCTGAACGGGGCATGTCGGCCTACCGTGGTCGGCATACAATGCCGAGCTACGGGGGCAGATCATGGCTGAAGAAACTGCGGCACGCTCCTTGCAGGATTTGTTGATGACTTCCAAGTCACAGAGCCACAAGGAGGACATCATGGCAAAACTGAGTGAGAAAGAGCGAGACAAAATATCGGACAGCGATTTCGCTTTTCCCGCTGAGCGCAAGGAGCCGATCTCTGACGCCGAGCATGTGCGCGCTGCGATTGCCCGCTTCGATCAGGTTGACGGTGTCTCCAATAAGGAACGAGACGAGGCCTGGAAGCGGATTACGAAGGCCGCGAAAAAGTACGATGTCGAGGTCGAGGAGAAAGACTGGCGAGAGGTCTTCAGGCGGAACGACCGGCCGGTTCCCAGGGGCTGACGACCGGCACTCCAACGACTCCTACCGCCCGGCAGCAACGGCCACCTCGTCCAGGCGGCGAAGATACTGCAGGTCCTTCAGCCGCTGTAGCACCTGCCTGGCCTGCTCGAGCTGCTCCGGATCGTCCGTCATTTCCCCCAGGACGATGCGCATGCGCGCGGCGTGCGGGATGAAACCGTGCTTCTCCGCCTCGTCAATGGCGGTCGCCAGCGCGGTGGTATCTCGCACGCTGAGCTCCCGGGCGACCTGAATCAAGCGGACAAGTCGTGTATCGCGTCCTATCTCTGCCTGACGCGCGGCATGTTCCAGAAACGTGCCCGGCGCCGTGACTCCGTGTTCGCTCAGAAAGCTCAAGACGTCCGCCAGAATGTCGACGTTGTTGCCGAATGCCTGAACGATGTGATCCAGGTCCAGACTGCGTGGATCGTCGCCGGCGCAGGCGTCGATCCACGACCGGCCGGCCACCCGCTCTACCTCGCCTTCCCACTCCATGAGCCGGTGCAGGGCGGACGAAGCGACCTCGACGGCCACCTCATCCTCCCGGGCGACGCCCAGCCACACCATGGGCCAGAAGCCCATTCGTAGCGCTCGATCGTGCGGCTGCTCCTGTTCTGCGTCGCGGATAACGGCGCCCAGCAGGTCAATATCGGACCAGCGCCCGTAGATCCATGCGGCCAGGGCCGCGCGGCACGCTGAGTGCGCAATGTAGATGGTCGTCTCCTCAGGGCGAACGGAGGCCAGGGCGTGGTGCACCGTATCGACCGCCGCATCGTACTGCGCGAGATGGTAGTGCGCCCTGACAACCATGGCCAGCGCATCGCCGCGCTCAAAAGCCGAAACCTGAGGGATCTCGAGACGGCGCTGTGCGGCATCCAGCATGGCGTCATACCGGCCGACGAGCTCCACGCTTGCCGCGTAGCCGTCGAGCGCCTCGCTGTACGACGACCAATCGCCCCGCTCCTTGAAGTACTCGGCCGCGGAAAGACCGATCGCAGCCTGCCGGTCGGCAGAATCCGGAGTGATGTCGGTTCCGTAGTACACCCGCTCCCAGAAGGGCCAGAAGAGATCGGCAACCTGGAGACGCCGCCTCTCGTCCTCGTCTCCCACCTCATCGGCCAGGCGCTGCCCCTCTTCCCGCATCGCACTCATCTCCTCCCGGGTGGGCCGAGCGGACGCGGTGCCGAGCCACCGCATATGGAGCGTCAGGATCTTCCGCAGCAGACGCGCCCCGGTCAGGGGATCGGCTGCTCCCGCGTCGCGCCACCGCTGCAGCGCTTGCTGATAGGCGTTGAGTACGACATCGCCCGCCCAGCCGGCGAAGTCACCAAGCTTCTCGTAGAGCCGTGCCTGCTGTTCGGCCGGCACGATATCGATGGCGCTCTGCAGCTGGCTGCATGCCTCGGAGAAGGCTCCAGATCGGCTTGCCAGCTCACCGGCCCGTTCCAGAAAATACACGGCTCGCTCGGCTTCAAAGGGAAGCGGCAGCGGAACCGCGGAGCGCCGCGAGAGCAGAACAGCCTCACGGTAGTGGTAGGCAACCAGTCCAACGAACTCATCCAGTCGGTCGGCGGCAACGCTTTCCAGCCACTCAGCAAACGCCGCATGCATCCGCACGCGCTCGGCCCGTGAGAGCGTACCGTACGCCACATCGCGGATCAAAACATGCCGAAAGACAAACCATCCTTCATCGCCTGGAGTGATCAAGTCACGCTCCAGCAGTCCGTCCAGCGATTGCTGGATGGACTCCCAGTCCCCATTGGGCAAGAGACATGCGACAGCCGCGGGGCGAAACGATCTCCCTCCCACCGAGGCAGCCTGCAGGACGGTCCGCTCCTCTCTGCTAAGAAGGTCCAGGCGAGCCAGCACGGCGCCATGGACCGTATCGGGCAGCATATCTCCCGGGCGGGCGTTCGCGCTGACACCTCTCTCTACCAAACCGCGCGTTAGCTCCGTGGCAAAGAACGGGTTTCCCCCGGCTCGCTCCACGATACTTTGCCGGATGGCAGGAGGCAGAGCCACACCCAGACTTTCCACCAGATCCGCCGTCTGGTCGTCACTGAGCGGTTGCAAGGCCAGGGCGGTGAAGCTCTGGCCGCCACCGCCCCACGTGGGCCGGCGATCCAGCAATTCCGGGCGGCTGGTCGCGACGATAAGGAGCGGTGTGCGAGAACGAGGATGCATGAGATGCTCGACCAGATCCAGTAAGCTGTCGCTCGCCCAATGCAGGTCTTCGAAGACCACGATAAGAGGTGCTTCTCTGGCAAGTGCCTCGATCAGGAGCCGCCAGGCATTGAACACACTTTCCGGGTCGGTCAGGGTCGTGCTCTCGATACCGAGCGTGGCCAGGATCAAATCGGCCAGCCGCTCCGCATCTCCGGCGCCAATTCCGCCCTGCCGCAAAGCATCGACAACACGATCCCTCTCGACCGCGCCCAGCAGATCTTCCAGCAGCCCGCGCAACGGCCAGTAGGTCAGCGTCTGACCGTAGGAAAGGCTCCGCCCGGTTCCAACTCTCCAGCCTTCGTCCGGATCGAGCCGGCTCAGAAACTCCTCGAGCAGGCGCGTCTTACCCGTTCCGGCAGGAGCCAGAACGGACACCAGCTGTGGGCGCCGCTCCTCCAGCGCCGAGGCCTGAAGCAGAGACAGCTGGGTGAGCTCCCGCTTCCGCCCGATAAGGCGGGGATGGCCCATCTGCCGAACCTCACGCGTGCCGGTGACGGTGTAGACACGCACCGGCTCTCGCCGGCCCTTGACCGCGATCGTTCGGGCGTCTCCAAAGTGAAAAGCCGCCTGAGCCGCCTGGTAGACTCGTTCGCTCACCAGCACTTCGCCTGGAGACGCGGCCTGTTGCAGGCGCGCCGCCACGTTGACCGCATCACCCGTCACCAAAAAGTCCCCACGTGAGCGTTCGGTGGTGGCCACTACTTCGCCCGAGTTCACACCGACCCGGAACTCGATCGCCTCTAGAAACGGATCACCGCCAATAGCGTGTTGCAGGGCAAGAGCCGCCGCTACCGCTCGCTCGGCATCGTCTCCATGCGCGTTCGGAATCCCGAAGAGCGCCATAACCGCATCGCCGATGAATTTCTCAAGACTGCCTCCATGCTCCAGGATGACACGGCGCGCGTGTTCGTAGTAGCGTCCCATCAGAGCCCGGACGTCCTCGGGATCAAGGTCTTCACCCAGGCCGGTTGATCCCGTCACATCGGCGAATAAGACCGCGACGAGTTTCCTCTCCTCAGCCACCGGTGCTCCCCGCGCAACACTCTAACCGCCCTACAGGTGATTTCGATTCGATGTTGTCGGATTTGATGGCGGCGAAGCCGGCCCCTACGGGGTGGGTGGTGACGGGAACGACGCAATGACCGCCGCGATGCTTCAGTCGCCCCCGTGCTTCGGCAGCGCCACATGTGCCCAGAAAGTGGTCTGAGCGAGCCGTCGATCGGTTGTGCGGGCACGAGCAGATGGGCAGGAACCGACCCCTACGGCACCATCGATCAAATACCATACATCCGTTGTCCTTTCGGCTCTCTGGAGGTTCTTCACGAGACTACACGGGCAAACGGGCACGGTCAATTGGCGTGTCGTACGCTGCATGGCAGGATGGGCACGCGGTGAGGAGGTTCCAGTCCTTACAGTTGAAGAGATCGCCCGCGGTGAGCCGCGGCGCACGGCCCATTTCTTCTGCTTCTAGCGAACGTTGGCCGCCAGGTCTTGATAGGCAAGCTCGAGCTCGTCCCACCGTGCCTCGGCGTCGCGGAGCTCACGCCCGGCGATGTAGTCGGCGAGATGTTCGGCGTGGATCTGCCACCCGGCCCCGTAGGCGAAGAGCGTGTCCAGCGGCATGCCCTGAACCTCAATGACCAGGATGGTTTGGTCACGATCGGCGGTCAGTCTGGCTTCGATGGCCGAGTCGAAAGGCGGCGCGCCGCGACCTTTCCGCCAGGACTCGTCCGTTTCCCTGGTCGTGACCAGCAGCCGCCGCGGGGGCTCGCACGCTTCCACGTGCCCGGTGCCGTCCCAGTCATTTGCCTCGACGTAGAGGTGGAATTCTCCACCGGGGCGGAGGTCGCCCTCGACCTGACCGTACCAGCGAGCCAGTCGGTCGGGATCGGTGAGTGCCGACCAGAGGTCGTCAATCTCGGAGTCGAAGCGGTCTTCGATGCGCACGATGCCTTTGCCATCCGCTGATCGCAGGCTACCCAGGATACGGCCGCCTCCACGTTCGCTGTTGGTCATCTGGTGCTCCTTCGTTCGCTTTTTCCCCGGGCTACCTCGGTGTGCAGGGCATCCAGCCGCTGCTCCCACAGGGCCCGGTACCGACCCAGCCATGCATCGACCTCGGCGAGTGGCTCGGGGCGAAGACGGTAGATCCGCCGCTGCGCCTCCTGGCTTACCTCGACTAGCCCCGCCTGCCGCAGCACCCGGAGGTGCCGCGATACACCCGGGCGAGCAATCGGCAGCAGCGCCGCCAGCTCACCCGCGGTTGCCGGACCGTCCGCCAGGGTCTCCAGCAGCGTCCGCCGGCTCTCGTCCGTCAGTGCCTGCAGAACAGCTTGCATGCCGTCAATGTACCAAGACGGTTACGTATCAGTCAAGGTACAGAACTGAGATCAAGCTTTTGCCGCTCGCTCCTGGTACCAGGAGGCAGGAAGGGCCAGACCGAGCACCTTGCCGCCGTCTTCCATGATCAGACGCTCGCCTGCCAGGTCATCCAGAACAGCTCCAATCCGCTCTGCCGGGAGATCGGAAAAACGTGAAGGCAGGGTACGCCTCAGCTCAATCTGCTGGGTGATGGAGCAGTAGACCTGCGCATGATCCAGGCTGAAACGGCGCATCACGGGCTCACCCACGCGTGAATCGACAAACTCGATACCATCCTCTACCACCCGGTACTGCAGACGAGCCTTTCCACTGTGGTAGAGAGAGTACCAGCGATCCACGAGGTAGCGCAGCCGGTCGTACTGCGGCTGCAGGGCGGGGTCAAGATCATAGGGGGTCTCGAAGATATAGGCGTAATTGTTCGGATCGAACCCGGTTTCCGCGCGGTACTGGCGGGAGAAGATCATGTCGTAGCGCTGCTTGGCCCGAGTGGGCTCCTGGATCTGAAAGCGTTGCGGGTCCGCGGCCATAGGAGCGTAGCGCACGGTCAGCACCGGCATGCAGGTGCTGGTTGGCCGGAGATGATGCAGGCTGGGGATGAGCGCGCACATCTCCTGGTACTCCTCCAGCTCGTCCGTGGGAAAGCCATAGAGGATGTTGTAGAGCGCCTGGATGTCGTGCTCCATCAAAAGCTTGATGGTCAGCACATTCTGGATGGCGGTCACACCCTTGCTCATCTTGCGCAGGACCGACGAGGAAAAGGACTCGATGCCGGGCTGGATATAGCGAATTCCGGCGCGTTGCATGAGGCGAACATCCTCCAGTCGCACATTGGACTTCATTTCCCAATGCAGGGAGTATGGCGCGCCGGCAGCCGCCAGCATAGGCAGAAGTGTCTTGTAGTAGCTCCGGGGCAGAATGTAATCCGAGAAGCGAAAGTGGGCGCAGCCGTAGCGCTGGTGCAGAGAGTCCAGCATCTGCCGGACCACCTCGGGTGACTTTGACGTATAGTGCATATCCTTGTCGTCGATGCCGCAGAACACACAATGCGATACCTCACCCCACCAACAACCGCGTGAGCTCTCAACGGGCAGGGTGTGCGTCGTGATGCACACCTGGCTTTCGGTGTCCAGCCTCCGAAGGTCGGCGAACCAATCATCATAATCGGGAATCGGACTACTGTTGAGATCAACACGCTGGCGGGTGGGAGGCGTACGCCGCACGCGGCCCGATTGATCGCGCCACAGTAGATCCGGGATCTCGGGGAGCAGTGAGCGATCGACCGATGCCCGTGCCAGTGCCACAATCCTATCCTCACCCTCGCCGGCAGCCACCACGTCGACGCACGAAAAAGACCGCAGAAGCTCAGCTCCCACCGGCCGTTCAATGGCATAGCCGCCGAAAACGACCAGCATCTCCGGATAGCGTTCCTTTATGTGCTGCGCCAGAGCCAGCGAGGGAATGGTCTGATCGAACAGGCAGGTGAAGCCCACCATGGTGGCGCCGCTACTTTCCACTACACGCATGCAATCGGCCAGGAATCGCGGGACAACGTCGTTGCGCACGCGCAGGGCATACGACAGGTAAGTGGAAGGGCTCAGAATGCCGGCTGCCTCGGCCACCTGCCTGCTTTCCCCACCCAGAGCCATCCGGCGCAAGGCATCGATCTGATCGTCGGCTACCATCTCGCCTTGTAGCGCACGGGTAAAAAGGAAGTCATCGAAGGCATAGAGATCGGCGATACGCTCGTACGACGATGCCTTCATGTAGCGCAGCAGGAAGATGTTGAGGTGGCAGACAGTTGCGGCTATTCCCTCTTCGCGCAGGCGCGCCTTGAGGATCGCCAGACCGAGTGATGGCTCGGTGAGCGTGGTCCACGGCATGCTGAGGAGCAGCACTCGCGGCTCTTTGATGACGGCAGAAGAAACCATCCGTCAGTACGGTCGAGCTACGCGTTGGTGCTGTGGCAAAAACAGAAGAGGGACTGCCGCCAGGCTACACTTTGAAATCGCGATCAGGCGAGTCATCCCGGATGGATTCCCTGTTACCCGGCTCGATCACCGTCGCAGCCTCATCATCACGATCTCTGACGGTCGCGGCCTCGTCGTCCGGCTCTTTAACCGTGTATGGCTCATCATCCGGCTGCCTGAGCGTGTGCGGATGATCATCCGGGTGCTTGACGGTATACGGCTCCTCATCTGGTCGTTTCACCGTGTACGGTTCCTCATCCGGACGCTTCACTGTATACGGCTCTTCATCCGGACGCTTCACCGTATATGGTTCCTCATCCGGAGGAATAACGGTATACGGCTCGTCCTCGGGTTGCTTTACGGTATACGGCTCGTCATAGCCAGGAGGCGGCGATGTCTCGTCGGGCCGATCAAATGGCTGGTCGGCTGGGTCGACGCTTTCGGGATACGGGCTCTCATCCTGTGACATAGAGATCCTCCCCTGGCCTTGTGAAGCCAGAACTGTGCCGACGCGTGAATCGCAAAGTTCCCTCTCATGCTAGCAGTCCCCCCTAAAACCCTCTTTCCGTCAGAAATCGTAGATTAGCCGCTTGCTCCTGCTCGATCTGCGTCACGGGCTCAGTCGCTTCCGGCAGGCGGTCCTGCTCGACCACGATCCAGCCCGCGTAGCTCATTTCCTTGAGGCCGCTAAGAACCCCGTCGATATCCACATCGCCGTGGCCGAATTGGCAGAAGGCTCTCTTCCGCCAGACGTCTTCGGCCGATCCCCCGTTGTCCACGATCTGCCGGATGATTTGCAGCCGAGCATCCTTTATATGAATGTGGTTGATGCGGGAACCCCACTCGCGGACAGCGGCAACGGGATCCCCCCCGCCGAGCGTAAGATGTCCGGTATCGAGGCAGAGACCGATATCCGTTAGCTCGAGCAGCTTCTCGATCTCCCACGGCGCCTCGATATAGGTACCCGTTTCAGGATGAAAAGTTGGCTCGTAGCCGCGCTGCCGGCAGCGCTCGACGACACGATGTACCTGCTCCTGAAGCGTTCGCCAGCCGGCGTCATCCAATCCCAGCTCATGTCGCAGATGCGACTGGCCCGGGTGGGCTTGCCGCTCTGCCGATCCTGTATCGGCGATGGTGGGACGCGGCGGATAGGGAGCGGCGACCTGCTCTCGGACAGCGTCAAAAATGTCGAGAGTCCGATCAAGGTGTGACAGAGCGGCATCCATGCCCTCCGGCTGCGATAGTGGAAACTCGACAAAGCCGCCTGCCAGGCCGAGCCCACGCTCTCGCAGCCGGCCGGCAAGCTCGGACGGCGTGCCGAAGTAGCCGGGAGGTCCCAGGTCGGTTCCGGCATACCCGGCGTGCTGGATAGCGTCCAGCACGCTGAGTGAGTCGGGAACGTTGGGGTCCCGTCCCACCGTGATCTCGAAGGCGCCGAACGTTACCGGAGCATTCGCGATGGCTGTCTGACCGGTCATGGATACCGTCCTCCGTCGAACATCTAAGCGGAACCCGGAACAAGGCCGCGCGCCGCCAGCTCCGCCGCCTCCAGCGCCGCTGCCGCATCCTCGGCCGTTGCACCAGCTACTTCCCCTCCTTGCACGGCCGCCGCGAAGGCATGCGCCTGGGCGCGAAGCGCGGGATAAATGGGTCCCCATGGCTCCCAGGCTGAGCCGGGTGGAGCATAGGTTAGCTCCTCGCTTCCCTGGGTGCCCAGCACTTCTATCCGGTGAATCTCTCCTGCTGGAAAACGCCTCCCCAGGGAGATCCGACCCACTGTCCCAGCGGACAACTGGACGGCAAGCTCCATGCCTTCAGGCTCACCCGGCACGGGTGGCTCGATCCGGACACTCGAGGCATAGCCGCTGGCCGCCACGATCTCCTGTCCCGCGAGCCACCGGATCATGTCGAACTCATGGACGCCCATATCCTTGAGGATTCCCCCACTGGTGGCGCGAAAGCTAACCGGGGCCGGGTATTCGTCCCACTGGAGACATGAGACGACATAGAGCTCACCCAACTCCCCTTCTCTGACTCGATCACGAAGCTGTTGCAGCTCCGGAATAAACCGCCGCCAGAAACCGATCTGGAGAAGAACGCCGTTGGTCCTGGCCAGGTCGCCTGCTTCCCTGGCTTGACCGGGATTCAAGCCACAGGGTTTTTCGCAGAGGACGGGAACTGCGCTCTCCACCAGAGCTCGAATCGTTTCCAGGTGGAACGGGGTGGGCACTGCGACCAACGCGCCGTCGATCTTCTCAGATCCGAGCATCTCGGGAACCGATTGGTACGTCCGGAGTCCTCGTGCCGCGAGACTCGCTCGAATCTCGGGACGTGTATCAACCCCGGCGACGACATCGATCGTTTCGACATCCTGCAAGGCACGCAGATGGGTTTCGCCCATGCGCCCCACGCCGACCAACCCCAGCTTGAATCGCTGGCTCTGTGCCTGATCGGGAAACATGTCCTGGGTCACGCCTCTGCCAGTCGGGGGGACGACGGCTGAGCAACCGGCCGTCCGGTGTGAGCGGCATCGACGATTGCCCCGCACAGAATAACGTCGCGCAGCCCATCGAGACCGTCTGTGTGCGGCTCTCGATCCTGGGTGATGCACTCGTATAGCTCGATCAGCTCTCGCTTGAATGCTTCGTCGTAAGACACGACCTCGCTGCTGCGCCAGGAGCTGGAGGTTCCCGATACCCCTCCCTCCGTCACAAGCTGTGTCGGCATGCTGCGCAAGAAGGGCGACGGAAACTGCAAGCTGAGCCGGTGATCGGGTGCGTAGAAGGCAAACTCCTGCTGGTACCGAGCGATGCCGGGTAGATCGACCCAGCTCAGCGAGCACCGTAGAGATCCCCAACGCAGAGCAAGCATCAGCCCCTCGCTCCAGAGATGCGAAAACTCGATACTGTCCGGCTCGCCAAGCAGTCCGCGTAATATATTCAGCTCATGCACCAGACTGTCGAGCAGGACCCAGCGATAGATATGCCGTAGCTCCGGCGGTGCTGAACCGACCGCAACGTTCACCCTGCGCTCATCATCGTCCTGCAGCCCGCGGAGAAGATCGTGATTCACATCTCCGGCAGCCACCAGAGGGTAATGCGCCACATAGGGGCGCAACGGCGATTCCAGTGTTGTCACGCGAACGAACCGCAGGTCCGGGATTTTTGGCAGATCCTCACGCAGGCGCTCGTATGCCGGGTCATAGCGCTTCATGTATCCCACCATGAGCCGCACACCGGCTTTCTTAGCCGCCTCGAGCATG